>JAGQIY010000357.1 GCA_020430865.1 Myxococcales bacterium | reverse complement strand
CGTGCGGCTGAACTCCGTCACCACCTTCTGCATCCGCCCTTCGAGGCCGCCGACCACGCTCTTGCCAACGTCCGAGAACCCTCTGTTCCCTTCGCCAACGCGGCTCTTCAGGCCACGGGCGAGCCCCGAGAGTGCGCTGCCCCCGGCCGCGGCGAGCCCGCTACCCAGCCCCACGCCCGGCAATCTCTTGGCGAAGCTCTGCAGCGTGCTCTGGATCACTGGTGTGAGCAGCTCGCGGAGCAGCTTGGCGTTGACGATCTCCGCGCCCCATTTGCCCTGGGGAATTTTTAGCCGGGCCAGGCGCTCCTCCACCGCGTCCCAGCTCGCTGGCGCGAGCAGCTCGCCCACGCGCTGGTCCTGAGAGTCGAAGCGCTCGAGCTGACGGTACCAGCCGGGAGTCACGTGCTCGTCGATGAGCTGCGACGCCGCTTCCCCGCCGAGCGCGACCAGCACCAGGGCGCTGATTCGCTCGAGGTCGACCAACCTCGCTAGTGGCAGCTCCAGCAGGGCGTCGACCACGACGGCGGTCCCTCGATCGAGGCGAGGGGAATCCCCCGCGCTCAGGCCATCCAAGACTCGATTCAAGCGCGCGGCGTCCATGTCGGCCCCCATAGCTCAACCGCGACCGTCGCCCAACTGCCACTCCGAGCACCCCGGCGAGGCGGCTGAATCGACAACCAACGGGGGAGCGGCTAGTGTGCTCGCTCCGAGCACGCGCGGCCCAGATCGGGCACGCCCACTGCTGCGATCAAGACTCACATGGCCAGACGTCATTCACGAGCCAGAGGATTCGGAGGGGGCCTTCAGCGCATCAGCAAGGGGGCACAGAACGCGATGGAAGTGCTGCGTCTGGGGCGGCTGACTCCCCGGCAAGGCGCAACCTTCGAGGTGGTCCATCAAGAGCGCATGTTCAAGCTGCGGCGCTACGCTGGCGTCAAGCACCCGGGCGGCGCACGGGTGACTGCTCCCCTCGTCCTGATCCCGCCGCTGATGCTGACGGCGGAGATCTACGACGTCTCGCCCGAGCTGAGCGCGGTCAGCGTGCTGACCAGTGAGGGCATCGATCCCTGGGTGATCGACTTCGGCGCGCCGGAGCAAGAAGAGGGCGGGATGGAGCGCACGCTGGACGACCACGTGCGCGCCGTCGCCAAGGCGATTCGTCTCGTGGCCGAGCACACCGGCACGGCGGTACACCTCGCCGGATACTCCCAGGGTGGCATGTTCGCGTATCAAGCAGCTGCCTACCTGCAGTCGTCCCATCTGGCTTCGGTGATCACCTTCGGCAGCCCAGTGGACATCCACGCCAACCTGCCGTCGCTGTCCAACGAGGTCGCCGAGCGCGTGATTGGCATGGCGCGCACCTTGGTCGAGTACCCACTGACGCACATGGAGGGGCTGCCGGGCATCCTGACCAGCACTGGGTTCAAGCTGCTCACCCCCGTGAAGGAGGCTCAGCAGCTGGTCGACTTCGTGCTCAATCTCCACGATCGCCAGGCGCTGGAGAAGCGCGAGAGCCGACGCAGGTTTCTCGGGGGTGAGGGGTTCGTCGCGTGGCCGGGGCCGGCGCTGAGGAAGTTCATCGACGAGTTCGTCGTGCACAATCGCCTGGCATCAGGCGGCTTCGTGATCGACGGACGCAGCGTCACGCTCGCAGATATTCGCTGTCCGGTGTTGGCGTTCGTTGGTGAGCGCGACGACATCGCGCGGCCTCCCAGTGTGCGCGCCATCGCCAACGCCGCGCCCAACGCCGAGGTCTACGAGATCCCGCTGCCCGCAGGACACTTTGGCCTCGTGGTGGGTTCCACTTCCCTGCGGCAAACGTGGCCGAGTGTCGTGCAGTGGTTGCGCTGGCGCGAAGGCCTCGGGGAGCTTCCCGATCTCATCACCGATCCCAACGCAGAACCCGAGGTGCCGGAGTTCCTCGATGACGACGACGAAGTGGGTGGTTTCAACCTGGACGTCGACATCGACCTCTTCGTTGACACGGCGGCGAGCGCTGTTTCTTCCGCCTGGAAGCGTCTGGGGCACGCGTTCGAGGATGCGGCGGATGCGGTGGACAACCTCCGCTTCCAGTTGCCTCGGTTGAGCCAACTGCGGCGCCTGGGGCCAGATTCGCGGATCAGCATGGCCGCGGTGCTCGCGCGGCAGGCCAAGCACATCCCCGAGCAGACGTTCTTCTTGTTCCGCGGACGGGCGTTCTCCTACGCCGACGCGGATCGACGGGTGAACCACGTGGTGCGTGGCCTGATCTCGTGCGGCGTGCGTCGAGGCACTCGTGTGGGGGTGCTGATGGAAGGTCGCCCGAGCTACCTCTCGGTGGTCGCTGCGCTGAACCGGATCGGCGCCATTGCCGTGCTGTTGAGTCCGGACGCTTCGCGCATCGCTCTGAGCAAGTGCCTGGAGGTGGGGGAGGCCGAGTTCCTGGTCAGCGATCCCGGACACGCCGAGCTCGCCCGGGAGTCGTTCGGCGGGGACGTGCTGGTGCTCGGCGGGGGCGGCCGCGTCCGCAACTCGACGGCGGGGGTGATCGACATGGAGCAGATCGATCCGGATCGGGTCGAGCTCCCCGCCTGGTACGAGCCGAACCCGGGCAAGAGCGGCGATCTGGCGATGATCATCTTCACCTCCGGTCGCTACTCGAAACCCCGCGCAGCCCGTATCACCAACCGTCGCTGGGCGTTCTCCGCCTACGGCGCCGCAGCGGCGTGCACCCTCACGGGCAAGGATACCGTCTACTGCTGCCTGCCCTTGCATCATCAATCTGGAATGCTGGTGAGCGTCGGGGGTGGACTGGTCGGCGGCGCTCGGCTCGCTCTGGCGAGTCGTTTCACCCCGGAACTGTTCTGGAAGGAGGTACGGCGTTACGGCGCGACCGTGGTCTTCTACGCTGGAGAGATGTGTCGACAGCTGGTCAATGCTCCCGTCGCGCCTTCGGAGCACATCAACCCTCTGCGTCTGTTCGCCGGGAGCGGGATGCGCAAGGACGTCTGGTATCGCCTCCGCGACCGCTTCGGTGTCGGAGTGCTGGAGTTCTACGCGTCGAGCGAAGGCAACGCGGTACTGGCGAATGCATCGGGTAAGAAGCTCGGCGCGCTGGGGCGGCCGTTGCCCGGAGCGACGGACATGGCGATCGTACGCTACGATTTCGATCGCGGCGAGTTGATCAAGGACGCTCGCGGCTGGCTGGTTTCCACCAAGGAGAACGAGTGGGGGATGATGATCTCCCGCGTGGATTCGACGCATCCTTCTGCCACCCTGGCGGGCTACGCTCAGGACCCGGACACCGCAAAGCGCATCGTGCGGGGCGCCTTCGAGGCCGACGACGTGTGGTTCCTCACGGGAGACATCCTGCGCCAGGACGACGACGGTGACTACTGGTACGTCGACCGCGCCTCAGATATGATCCGCACGGTAACTGGTCCGGTCGCGACGACGGAGATCGAGGACGCGCTCTACGAGTTGCCCGAGGTCGGTCTCGCTGTGGCCTACGCGCTGCGTGTGCCTGGAACTTCCTGGCAAATGCCGGTGGCGGCACTGGTACCGCAGGGCGAGTCACCCCTAGAGCCGAGCGCGCTTCTCGCCGTGATCGAGCGGGAGCTACCGCTGCGTGCGCGTCCGCGCTTCATCCGGGTGCGCTCGCAGATCGCGATGACCGACGGCTACCGACCGATCAAGGCGCCGCTCATCGAGGCCGGGATCCGCGTGCGCTCTACGGAGCAGACCTTCTGGTATGACTCCGAACGCCACAGCTACGAGCACCTCGATCAGTCGGGGTTCGCCGAGGCCGTGCGTCAGGCGGGCGGCTCGGCCAGCGAACTGGACCTCGAAGAAGAGGCTGCGAGCTAGGCCTTGGACCTGGGAGCCGACAGCCTCGATCACCCTCGGGCGCCGGACTCCTCGCTCGGGGCTGCTCGTCCAGGGCGACTTCGACGACCCCAGGGCGTGCGGGAGGTCACCTGCGCGCTGTGGCAGCTCTCGCGACCGCAGGGCGCGTTCTGGTTGTCCTGGATCGTCCTGATCGGCTACGGGTTCACGCTCTGGGACTGGGGGATGGGACCCCGAGGGTTGACTGGCCTCGTCGTGATCCTGGGGAGCTGGTGGTTGCTCAACGCCGGCAGCCTGTGGCTCAACGCCGTCTTGGATGACGACCAGGGCGAGGTGCTGTTTCAATCGCGACCGGTCGCTTTGCCGCGAGGTACCGCTTTCGCCGGCTACCTGGCGCTGGCGGCGGCGGTGCTCGTGAGTGCCTTCAGCCGCTGGCCGGGCGTGCTCTGTGCTGCGGGGGCGGCCTTGCTCGCGGTGCTCTACTCTCACCCCCGAACCTGCTGGAAGGGCCACGCGCTGGGCGGCCCCTTCGTGAATCTGGTCGGCTATGGGATGCTGACTCCGCTGGCTGGCTACGCTCAGACGGGGCTGCCGGCGACGCCCCGCGGCGCCGTGACGCTGGTGTTACTTGCCGCATGGATACTGGGGGCGTACTTCGTGGCCCAGGCATTCCAGCAGCGGGAAGACGCGGAACGGGGTTACTCCACGCTGGTGGTCACCCGCGGCGCCGCGGGGGTCATTCGGGTCGCGCGCTGGCTGATGGGCTT
>JAGQIY010000356.1 GCA_020430865.1 Myxococcales bacterium | reverse complement strand
GCGCGCGCTGGGTCCTGATGATCGTGGGGCTCCTGACCCTGGGGATCCCGCGAGACATCTCGGTGACCAACCCCGTGCTGCTGGTGTTCGCCCTTGCGATGCTGCCGCTGCTCGGCTTGTACTTCGTGAACCTCTTCCGAAGTTATCGTACGGCAACGGGCCTGGAGGGAGGTAGGCTGTGGCTCGCGTACTTGACCACGCTGATCGTCTCCGAGGCGCTTTCGA
Organism: Myxococcales bacterium; assembly: GCA_020430865.1. Next base: position 2,393 of record JAGQIY010000356.1, on the reverse strand, counting down.
AGCTGGCGCTGGTGCTCATCGGCTGATCGAGACGCCCATCGAAGAACACCGCCGCATCACACGAAACGCTTGGCGCCTCGAACGCCTTCGGGGCGCTTGTCCTCCGACCACTGATACTTCGGGTCGAGCAGATCGTTGATGCGCTCCATCACCACGTCCACCGCCCCTTGGAACTTCTCGCGATGGCGGTGCTCGGCTTCGGCGGTGAACGGCTCGTAGTCCTCTTCGATATGGAACGGCGCGAGCTCCGCGTAGGGAATGGGCTCGCCGAAGCGATAGTGGACCTCGCCACCTTTCGCGAGAGGATTTCCACCTGGATACAGGGTATCGCTACCGTTGCAGCCCACGGGTACGATCGTCTTCTTGAACTTCAGCGCAATCTGGGTCAGCCCGATGTGCCCCTTCGAGAGCCGGATCGAACGCGTTCCCTGAGGAAACACCAGCAGATCGAGCCCCTTCTCGAAGGTCTCGGCGTTGAGCTGATTGAAACGCTGCATCATGCGCAGGAACAGCCTGTTGATGTACGCAGCGTAGCTCTCGCGCTGGGGATCGAAGTCGAGCCCCAACGTGTTGCGCGGCTTCTCCAGCAACTCGCGCGGTAGCTTCGACGTATCCCACTCGACGCCTGCGTCCATCGACGCGCTGTCGACCCACTTGCGCAGTGTCTCGTACTCGTCGTCGCTCGGCTTGCGCTCGAGGGTGAGGATGAAATCCTTCGTGATGAGGTAGCCCCGGGACACCGTGGGGATGTTGTTCGTCAGCTCCATGAAGCGCCCCACGAAGGCGTTTTCGTAGTACTTGCCCTTCACCCACGTCGCCGTGAAGCGGTTGAACTGCCGATACAGCTGATACTGGAAAGGCCAGTAATTATACCGATCGGTGTGGTTCATCGCGAAGATCACCGGCTCCTCGGGCAGCCGCTCGACGTGCTCGAGCTGGATCTTCACGCGGGGTGGCAGCGCGTAGTTCGGAAACAGGATGCTCCAGGCGACCACGCGCTGGATGCGCGGTCGCGCCTTCAACCGGATGCTCTCGAGTCGGGGCAGATCCAACATGGGCGGGCATTCTACCCGGCGGTCACGGGGTACCAAGGGCTTCGGCTCGCGGCGTCGAAAGCGTGACGTCGCGCTGACAAATCCGACTCGAAGGCCGCTCAGTCCTTGCCGTGACCAGGGCCGATGATGTGTGGCCAGGCCTGGTTCACGTCCCAGTCTTCAGAGACGTGGGGCGGATGGTGACAGCTCCCGGAGCACAGGGTCTGCAGCGGCGTGCGGGTCACGAGCCCCGGCTTCTTGGGGTCCTTGGCGTGCTTCTCCCCCGGCCCGTGACACACCTCGCACTGCACGTTGGTCAGCCCCTCGACATGGGTGACCGTCGTTCCGCCCGGCTTCTCGTAGCCGGTCACGTGGCAGCTCACGCAGTCGAGGTTGAACTCCTTGTGTTGCGTGCTGAGCGTGGCGTACGCGCCCGCGTGGCGCGTGGTTTTCCAGAACTTGAACTCCTCGGTGTGGCAAGACGCGCACTTCTCGACGCCGATGTACCCGCTCTCCCCCTCGGGAACCGGAGGCGGCATGCGGTCCTTGAACGCCTCCTTGTTGTGCTCGTTCACGCGCCTGTAATAGCTCGAGAACAGCGCGGCGACGCTCTTGCTCTCCCCGGCGGACTCCTTCACTGGCACCAGCTCATAGCGGAAGAAGCTACCCTTGGCTGGGGCCTTCACGTCGGAGAGCCGCGCGAGCTTCTGCTTCAGATTGGCGAGGTCGGCGCGCTTCTTCTCCAGCTCCTTGGGCGGCAAGGCCTTGGATTTTTCCCACACGGGAATACGCTTCTCGAGCTCGGCGATGCGCCCCTGGAGGCTCTCGCGCTCGCTCTGCGCAGCGAGCCCCGAGGCGTCCTGCAGCTCGAAGGAGCCGTCCCGCAGGTAGACGTCGACGCGAGCCACCGACTGAGCATGGTTCTGGCCCTGGATCACCAGCGTCTTGCCCACCAACGTCGGCGGAATGGGTTTGTCGTTGGCCTCGCCCTGGTCGAACGGCTTGCCCGCCACCATGATCTGGAAGCCCTCGGCGAGTTCCGCGAGCCGGAGCACCTCGCCCCGAGGCGCTGACACCAGCCCCACGAACAGCTGGGCCCCCTGCTTCTTCAGCTCCTCCCGCGCCGCCTTCAGCGCCGGTGTGAGATCTTTCGCCTCGACGCCAGGCGGCAGGTCCCCGTCGCGCTTCGGCAGGCTCACCCCCGCAATTCCCACCTGGTAATTTCCGACCTTGACCAGCCGGGTGGCCTTCGCCCCCTCGACACCGCTCAGGTTCGCGGCGAGCAGATCCGCGGAGGCGCTCTTGCTCAGCTTGGCGAACTCCGCCTGCCCTGCCGCCCAGTCGTTGAATCCTGGAGTC
>JAGQIY010000355.1 GCA_020430865.1 Myxococcales bacterium | reverse complement strand
TTAGCGATGGTGTCAGAAGTCGTGCCAGCGCTGCCGCGTGGGGCGCGGGAGCGAGAAATCTGAGCGATTGGCGCGTCGGGATTCCGAGCCTCAGCTCGCTGGCCGCGCCATGCTAGCTTCCGATTCGTGCGCATCAGCTTGGAGCGCTTTCACCCAGTTCGCCGTTCTTTGAGGCGTCGCGCGCTGTGGCTCATCGGCCTCGGCGCGCCCGGCGTGGTGTTCGCGAGCTTCTGGGTGCTGCTGGCGGTGCTGATGTTCATCTGGGGCGCGCAGGACAACCCCTGGGAGGATCGCGCCGTCGCCACGATCCTGTTCGTGTTCGGGTTGCTGCCGCTCTCGATCACCGGGTTCATGCTCTGGCGCGGGATGGCGAACTGGACCCGAGCGGGTCACTACGAGCGCCTGATCGCGATCGCGGAGCAGACTCCTGGGTGCAGCGTGGCGGGAGCCGCGCGGACACTGGGCATGCCCGTCAAGCGCCTGACGTCGCTCACTCTGCAAGGCGCGACGCACGGCTTCATCACCGACCTGGATCAGGGAGAGCTATGGCTCGTTGGCTACGAAGCGCCGGACTCTGACGAGGACCTCTCGGTGCCTGGCGAGGACAGCAGCGGAATCGGTCCACGGAAGCACGTGATCGGAGACGCCGTGCTGGCTCAGTATCAGGCTCGGCTCCAGGTTCCTGGCGGAAGCATGGTTGGCGCTCAGCTCGGCGGCACCTATCGCATCGAGTCACTGATCGGCGCGGGAGCCATGGGCGACGTCTACTCAGCGACGCACCTACGCACTGGGCGCCGCTACGCCGTGAAGACCATCCGTCGTGACCTGCGCGTCAGCGAGGACGCGCAGCGACGCTTCGAGCGCGAGGCCCTGGCGGTGAACCGCATCGGCCACCCCGGAATAGTCGCCGTGCACGACTTCGATCGCGCTGCCGATGGCACGCTGTTCATGGTGATGGACCATCTCGAGGGGGAGACCCTCGAGGCGCGCCTGCAGCGCGTCGGCAAGCTGAGCTGGGAGGAGACTCGGCGGTTCGCGCTCGATCTCGCCTCGGCCCTCGCAGCTGCGCACGCGCAGCGCTTGATTCATCGCGATCTGAAGCCGGCGAACGTCTTCATTCGTCGCGAAGGCGAGGGCAGCGAGCGCGCGGTGATCCTTGACTTCGGTCTCGCCAAGCCTGTCGATGACGCCGTTACCTCGCGGATCACAGCGACGGGAGCCGCGGTGGGCACACCGATGTACATGTCGCCAGAACAGGCGCGAGGGGAGGCGGTGGACGAGCGCAGCGACATCTACGGTCTGTGCGCCGTGATCTACGAGATGGCGACCGGGGCCCCTCCCTTCATGGACCAGACCCTCGCCAGCGTGTATGCGCGCCTGCTGACGGAGCCCGCGGCGCCCGCCAGCTCGCTGCTCGGCGGGGCCTGTCCGCCAGGACTCGACGAGGTGCTGGCGCGTGGACTGGCGAAGCAGCCCGCCCAGCGCTTCGGCAGTGTACACGACCTGTCCTCGGCGCTCGCCGCAGTGGGTCAGGCCAACGAGTCGCTGAGGACGGCTTGAGCACGTCGAGCGGGGTCTTGAAGCCGCGTGACCGATCCTCCAGCGTGGGACCGTGAAGCGTCGAACATCAGGAGATCAACGTGGTCAGCTCGACCTCGAGCCGCGCTGAGCTGGAGGCGGAGGTTGGCGATGCCTCGTGGCGCGTACTCGCGCTGTGGGGCGCCCCCGGCGTTGGCAAGTCCTTCTTGAGTTTCCAAGCGTTTCCGTGCGAAAGCGCCGAGCGCTGGCTACGGGTGCCGCTCGGCGCGGCGGACTCCGCAGAGGGCGCCACCCGGGCTTTGCTGCGAGTGCTCAGACCCGAGGCGCCAGAGGGAGCCGCGGAGCGGGCCGGCTTCGCCTCGTTGCTCAACGCCCAGGCGCCTGTCGGACTGGTGTTGGATGACGTGGACGCCGTGCTGCCGTGGCTCGAGGTGGTGCTGCCCGGGTGGCTCGAGCGCGTGCCCGACCTGCGGGTCGTGCTGACGCTGCGCGTGCGCCCCGACCAGCTGCTCGGCGCAGCGAACGATGCCCGGGCGCTGGAGGTGGTGCCGCTGCCCGGCGAGGCAGCCCAGGAGCTGTTCGCTCGCCTCGCGCTGCGCGCCGGTGCGCCTATCCCCGAAGCGCAGCGCGCGTTCGTCGGTCAGCTGTGTCACGAGCTGGGGGGGCTGCCGCTGGCTCTCGAACTGGCGGCGGCGCGTCTCGACGTTCTGAGCGTGCCGGCGCTCTTGCACCGAGTTCGCTCCCAAGGCGTGCCCATGCCCGAGAACCAGCGCTCGCTCGAGGCGGTGCTCATTTCCTCGTGGCAAGGGTTGGACGCATCTTTGCAGACGCTGCTCATGTTGCTCGCCTGGCCTCCGTCTGGCGTGAGCCTCGAGCAGCTCGAGGTGGTGCTGGAGGCGCTCGCGGGTGCGGGAGGCGCGCCCCAGCCGGGCGCCGCCCTGGAGCTGGTCAGCGCGCTCAGGCGCCGCGCCTGGTTGCTGCGAGATGCGGAGCGGCTCGTGCTCTCTCCCCCCCTGAGACGCTTCGTAGAAGCTCGCACGCCCGTTGACCTCGCATGGCGGATCGAGCTCGCTTGGGCGGAGTACTACGCTGGCGCGGAGTCGGTCGTGCCTGCGGAGAACCTCCACCGCGTGCTCGAGCGCGCGGTCACCACGCCCCAGCTCTCGACGCGCTTCGCTGACGCCGCGCTGGGCGTGATCTCCCGCGGCTTCGCCCAGTCCCTGGAGCTGGGGACCGAGCTCGGGCAGGCGCTGGAGCGCGTGCTCGCGAAGGTGATCGAGCGCTCCCACCAGAGCGGCGCGTCGCTTCCACTCATCTGCGAAGCGATGGCGCTACAGGCCAAGGCCCTCCTGGCTCGTGGTGACGCGCGCGGGGCGGCTCAGCTGGGCCTGCGCGCGCTCGACTTCGCGCGTCGCGCGGCGCGGGATGACCTCGAGCTGCTGGCGCTCTTGACGCTTTCCCGTGCGCTCGGGGAGTCGGGGCAGCTGCGAGATGCCAGGAGCAGCCTGGAGCGCGCCAGGGACCTGGTTGGTCCAGGAACGGATGCCTGGCGTTGCCTCGAACTCGCCGACGCCTACCGAGCGCTCCAAGACCTGGACGCTGCGCGTGTTCAGGCGGAGCGCTGCCTCGCGCGTATCCCCGAGGATTCAGTGGGGTTCGGCGCCTGCCGGGGGGCCGCCGAGCTGTTGCTGGGTGATGTCTGCGTGGAGCTGGGGGACGAGGCCGGCGTCGCCAGGCACCTCGCGGAGGCGGATAGGTGGATCCGTGTGGCAATGAACGCGAGCGACGCTGCGAGGCCGCTGGCTCAGGGACTGGAGCTGCGTCTGGAGTACCTGCGCGCGCGTGAGGCGCTGCATGCTCGGCGCCTGAGTTCGGCTGAAGCCGGGTTCGTGGCGGCTGTGCATGGTTTTCGCGAGATTGGAGCCGGGCGCGCGGAAGCGCTCGCGCGCTACCACCTGGGTGTTACCCGGCGCGAGCGCGGACAGGCGGGAGCGGCCTTCGTCGAGCTCGAGCTGGCGTTGCAGGGGTTGCCCCGAGGTGGCCGAGAGTGGGCGTTCTGCGCGCTGCACCTGGCGCAGCTCGAGCGAGAAGCGCGCGCGGAATCCAGGGCTCTGAGCTGGTTCGGTCAGGTGCGTGAACAGGCGTCGCGGGTGGGGCTGACCGAGCTGGCGGAGCTCGCGAGCGCGCTGGCGCGCGGTGGTTCCAGTCCATTCGCCGCCGAGCGCAGCCTGCGCGAGCTGGACCTGCGCTTGCTCGAGCGCTGCGCATCGCGGAGGCAGATGCAGTCTCTACGCGCGGAGCCCGATAGCTGGCTGGTAGCCCGCGATGGATCGTGGTTTCGGCCCCCGGGCGGTGAGCAGGTACCTCTCGGAAGGCGAAAGGCTCTGGGCGCGATCCTGGCGGCGCTGGCAGAGGCGCGCGCGAACGGCCTGGGCTGCTCGCGAGCGCAGCTGATCGAGGCGGGTTGGCCCGGAGAGCGCATTCTCGAGGCGGCAGCGACCCAGCGACTCCGGGTGGCGCTCTCCACGCTGCGCAAGCTTGGCCTCGAGTCGCTGATCCGAACGCTCGAGGACGGCTATGCCCTGGGCAGCGACGTCCCAGTGGCCCGGGTCTGACTTCCCGCCCTGGAGCCTCCCCCCATGGGCCAAAGGGCTGAAATTGAGGGGATAGTCGAGGTTTCTCGAGGTTCGCCCCGGAGCTTTGATCGGCTTTGATGGGAGTTTAGCGGAGGGGCAACGGTAGATGGCGATGAACCCACGACGGGGGCGGTACCTGGTCAGGTGCTGCTCGCCGCGCCGCAGGGCTTTGTCTGCGGAACCATAGATACCACAGGGAAATGGCCTGAGGGCCATGTCGGGTACTCACGAGAACGTGAGCCTCGAGAGGAGCATTCCAAATGGGAAGCATTGCAGCCATCATCGTCGTCATCGGAATCGTCGTCGCCATCTTCGGGGCGATGCAGAAGTACAAGGCGGGACGCCTCTCCAAGGCACCGTTCGTGTCCACCGGAGATGCCGCGACCAAGGGCGCCCAGCTCGCCGGGCCGAGAGGCGCTCTCAGCGCTCAGGGAGACGTCGTCGTCCAGCAGGCGCTGCGTTCACCGGTCACGGGGACCGAGTGCCTGTACTACGAGCTCAAGGTGGTGGGCGAGTGGAAGGATGGCGACAGCACCAAGAGCAAGGACTACGTCGACGAGAAGGCGTGCGCCGAGTTCTTCCTCAATGACGGCTCCGGCGCCGTGCGCGTCGACGCGAGTCAAGGGGGCGACTTCGATCCCTTCACCAAGACCTTCGAAGAGTCAAAGAAGGAAGGTTTCCTGGCGGATTTGAAGGGCGCGGTCGGTAAGAACGAAGCGATTCAGTTCGGGCACTACGCCTTCGTCAACCCAACGCTCTCGAAGGCCAGCAAGTTCACCTGCATCGAGCGCGTGATGCCGGTGCAGAACCGGCTGTACGTTTGCGGTCGTCACGAGGGGAACCTGATCACGAGTCCGAAGTTCGCCTCGCTGGTGATGAGCGCCAAGTCGCGGGACGAGCTGATGGGCAGCGCGGCGAAGACCGCGAAGCTGTGTCTGATGGGCGGGGCCGCTGCTGCCGTCGCGGGCACCTTGCTCGGCGTGGTCTCGAGCCTGATCGGCTGAGGATCAGTGCAAGCCGGCTTCGTGAGTCGGCCGCGGCTCTCCTTGGAGATTCACGGAGCCAGGCCCGCTCGCGGAGCAGTCCGCGCGAGGACCACTGGTTGGCGGCGCCGACCCTGGGCGCGTTCGATGCAGAGTCAGTGGGCGCACCTCGGCCTCGACCTGAGCGCCAATCAGCACGGCTAGCGCCGAGAGGTAGAACCACAGGAACAAGCCAATGGCGCCTGCCAGTGCCCCGTAGGTGCGACCAAAGGTGCTGAGATGAGCCAGGAACGTCGAGAGGCCGAAGGACGCCGCCAACCACAGCAGGGTCCCGACGATTGCCGCAGGGATCACATTGCTCCAGCGCCGGACATAGCCGTCTGGCGCATAGCGGTAGACTGCAGCGAGTCCAGTCGCCACGACCAGCGGCAGCATCAGCTGCTGCAGCGCCTGAGCGGCGCGCAGGGCGAAGCCCTGGAGTCCGAGGCGTGCCCAGACCCCTGGCGTGACGGCGACCCAGCCGAGCATCAGGCCGCCAAGCAACAACATGCCCAGGGTCATCAAGAGCGCCAGAGCGCGCAAGCGGACGTAGCTGCGAGTGTCGCGCTTGCCTCGAGCGAGGCTCAACCCCTCGATCAGGGCCTGAGTCCCCGAGGAAGCGCTCCACAGCGAGAACAGCAGGCCAAGGCTCAGCTGCGCGCCGAGCGAGGTGCTGTCGACGATGCGCAGGAGCTCCTGGGTGAGGAGCTGACGTGCTCGCCAGGGCAAGACTCGCACCAGGCCCTGCATCTGCACCACGACGTCGTGCCGATCGAAGAGCAAGCCGTACACGCTGATGGCTGCGATCGACAGCGGCAACAGCGCCAGCACGCAGAAGAACGCGACGCTGCCTGCGACCATCGGCACGTCGTGATCGCGCGCGCGATTGATGACGCGCACCACCAGCTTGCTAGCGGCCTTCAGGCGCCCGTCGGCGCTGCTCGGCTGGCTCCAGATGCTCAACCGTTCTTCGTTGATCACGTCGCCCTTGCAGCAACGGGTATGCCAGCGGTGCAGCCAGACGAAGGCCGAGATCTTCCTCGGTCGGTCGAGGCAGCCTTGGTGGGGGTGAGGCGATCTGGAGGTCCACGACGTGCTCTTGGTCTGCCTTGCGGCTACATTGGCCAGGGTTTGCCGGTGTTCAGATGGCGACACGGAGAACGAGAGGCGCGCGGTGGTTGAGCGGGTTCGGCGGACTCGTGCTGCTGGTATGGGCCTGTCAACAGAGGCCCCCGAACAACGCGCTACCTCCGAGCGCCTCCGCCTCCAGCAGCGCGACCACGCCGCGGCAGCTGCCCCCGGCGCCGATCGTGGCGCAGCCGGCCGACGCTGGGGTGCTGGGCTGGGAGGATGCTGAAGCGCTGACGCCGCCCCCGCGAGTCGAGGACGCCGCGGCTCTGCCCGCCATCGTCCCGCCGCTCCAGGGGATCCAGGAGACTTGCGAACTTGCCATGGGGCGCCCGGTCTTCTTCACTCAGACTTCCTCGCCGGGGGGAGACTTCCAGGGCGGCGACGGCTACCGGGTGTACGAGGACGCGGCGGCATTTCGCACCCTCGTCACCCTGGGCCAGCTAGGCACGGTGGATCCTCAGCGCCAACGCCTGGTGCGCATCAAGGTCATGGATCGTCCCAGCGCGCACGTGACGGCGGTGGTCGACCGCGGTGACGCGGTGGTGATCAGCGTCGACGCGCCGGCGTATTGCGGCGGCGCGCGTCCGTTCTCCCCGGTGATCGACGTGGTGCTGCCGCGCTCCAGCAAGCCCGTCGTGGTCCAGAGCTGCAGTCACGGCCGCTGCGTCGGGATGCCATTGCCCTGAGCTGCGCCGTCCTCGCGGTCGCAACCCGAGCGCCAAACGAAGACGGCGAGTTCCGCTCGCTGGGGTTCACCACGGGACCGATCTGTAATCCTTGAGGAAACGTCCCCAGACGTGTTCGCCGGTGTTGATACCGTCGATGATCGGATCGACGATGCGCGCGGCTCCGTCGACGATGTCCAGTGGTGGGTGGAAGCCGTTCTCGGCGCGCTTGCGTTGGGCGATGTGCGCCGGATCCTCGTCGGTGACCCAGCCCGTGTCCACGCTGTTCATGTGGATGCCGCTCTTGATGTAGTCGGCGGCAGCGGTACGCGTCATCATGTTCAGCGCGGCCTTGGCCATGTTGGTGTGCGGGTGCTTGTCGGTCTTGAAGCGCCGGTAGAACTGGCCCTCCACCGCGGAGACATTGACGATGTGCTTGTCCTCGCTGGGTTCCCGCTCCATCAGCGGCTTGAGCCGGGCGTTGAGCACGAAGGGCGCGATGGCGTTGACCAGCTGTACCTCGAGCAACTCGACGGTGCTGACCTGATGCAGCGGGAGTCGCCAGCTGTTCACCTCGCGCAGATCGATCTGCTGCTCGTCCTGATCGAGCTGCCCTGCTGGGAAGAGCTGCCCACCTCGGTTGTAGTCCTCGGGGACCAGCTGGAGCTGGGTCAGCGCGGCGGACATGGGTAGCTGCTCGCCCGGTCCCTGGTGAGCCAGGCCGGCTGCGGCAGTCGGGACCGCGGCCCTGGCCAGGAGCTTCGCTGCGGCCTCGGAGAGCTGGTGGTCGGCGCGTTCCTGATCCAGCAGGTGCTGATAGAAGCCCGGCGGCCGTCGCACCGTCTGACAGGCGTTGTGTAGAATGAAGTCCAGCCGGTCTTCGCTGCGCTCGAGGTGACGCGCGAAGGCCTCGACGCTCGGGGTGTGGCGCAGGTCGAGGCCATAGATCGTCAGCCGGTGCCCCCATTCTCCGAAGTCCGCCTCGCGCGCATAGCGCCTGGCCGCATCCTTGGGGAAACGCGTGGTCACGATCACCCGCGCTCCAGACCGCAGCAGCAAGATCGCGCCTTGATAGCCGATCTTGACGCGAGCACCCGTGATCAGCGCAGTACGTCCGGCAAGGTCCGCCCGCTGCGTGCGCTTGGCGAAGTTGAAGTCGCCACACTCGGGACAAAGCTGGTCGTAGAAATGATGCAGCAGCTGATAGGGCTGCTTGCACACGTAGCATACCCGCTCCTGGTGCAGGCGTGTGGCTTCCTCGGGTGCCGGCTCTCGTAGGTCCTCGCCGCTCGTCAGCGCTGGCGGCGTGATGAACACCACCTGTTCGCGCAGCTTGCGGATCGGTGCCTGTTCGAGCTGAGCCTCCAGCGCTTCTCGATCGTCTCTTCGCCGTTGCTTGCGCAGCGCGCGCGCCAGCACCCGCTGCTCGTTGCGTTCGGGCCTGGACACACGGCCTGCCGCGACGAGCAGGCGCTGGCGCATGTCGGGATCCAGCTCGGCCAGGAGGCCACGGTTTTCGACCAGCGCCTCCAGCGCCACCACGCACGCTGTGAGCGCTTCTGCGTCGACGGCCGGGGCGGCTGGCGGCTTTTCGGGAGAACTCACGACTGACTCGAGAAAGGGGCGGCGGCTCTACAACGCCAGGACCTCAGTGTCGAGCCCGCGCGTCCTCAGGCAGGCGATCGCCCAGTATTTATCGCTCGACCGGACGGAGCCGAGGCGCCGGATGTGGCGCAGCGGCCGATCGACGCGCGAGTACTCCAGCGGAGGACGTCACGCTGGGGCAGCCCACGGTCGCACCTCACCCCCCCCGAGAGAGAGCATTTCGCTGCGGCTCAGGAGTAGTCGACGAGGTAGGTGCAGGCGTCCCCGCCCTTGTGTCGGCATTCACCCGGATCGTGCCGTACGGAAACGAGGCGATCGAAGCGGCGGGCCATCGCGGTCAGGATGCCCTCGTCGAAGGCGCACGGATAAGGGTTCTCGCAACGGCTCACGATGCGGCTGCTGCTGGGCTGGTGCTCGTAGCCGTAGTGTCCGATGCCCTCCAGCATGTTGCCCGTGCTCGGCGAGAACATCACCTCGCCCTTGCGGCGATGGTTCATGTGGTAGGCGATGTCCACGGAGCGGATGGCGGACGGCACGTCCACGACCCACTCGGGGAACTTGGCGTTCGAGGGGATGCGGGTCCCGATGTCATAGAGCACGGATTGCCCCACCTCCTGGCCGATGCGCTTGAACGCTCGCAGCCAGCCCTCCTGGGAGTACCAGCCGTCCATCTGCAGGATGTAGCGGCCAGCGCGATCCCGCTCGCCGATGCTCTCCTCGATCAGGATGTTCTCGGCCAGGCGGCGGAAGCTGCCAAAGCCATCGACGATGGCGTAGACGGTCTGGCCGTTCACCTCGATCCCCGCTTCGAACGCTTCGTACTCCACGTTGCCTCCCTCGCCGCGTGTTCACGCCTCTTGGTGACAAGAACTCCGCGTTTTGCGCTCCCCAGTCGGGCCCTTCGCCAAGCCCCTTCCACAACCGAAGCACGAGTGCTCGCTGCTACACGATGAGCGTACCTCTGATCCGCCCCGAGCCCCTCCAGCTCACCACACTTTGGACGGCTCTCGCGCACTTAGAAAGCTTGAAAAGCGTGTGAGTCTCCGATTCTTGGGCTCGCCTTTGGCTCATGCTGTCGGTCGTCGACCACGTCATGGGTCAGGCTGGGTCCTTGGTCCCAGCTGGAGGCGTTCAGAACGCCCTGCCGAGAGGGACGCCGCGAGGCCGCTGCTCGCTCTCCGGCTCGGCCTCCTCGGCCGCTTGTTTGCGCAGCTCCGGGAAGAGCTCGCGCAGCAGCTCGTCCAGCGCGGCCTCCCCGATCGGCTTCACGAGGTAGCCATCACACAGCTCGTCGTAGGCGGTGATGATGTTGCGAGGGTCGTCCAGCGCCGTCGCCATGATCACCCGAGCGCGTTCAGCCGCGGTCACACGGAAACGCTTCTCGAGCTCTCGCACGCATTTCAGTGTGCTCTGGCCGTCGAGCTTGGGCATGCGAATATCCAGGCAGATCAGCTCGTAGGGGTGCGCCTGCTCGAGGCAGTCCTGCATCAGCTCCAGCGCAGCCACACCATCCCGCGCGATGTCGCAGTGGCCGTAGCGGCTCAGGGCGCGCACCAGGATGCGCCGGTTCACCAGCTCATCGTCGACGACCAAGATGTTCATCGGCATAGCCCATCGGTGTGGCGCATGGGGACTCCTGCGGTGTGGACGCGCTTCGATGCGCATCGGTCCATCCGAGACCGCGGTTCGATCTTCGAGTCGTGACGGCTCGCAGTCGATCACCCCGTGGGGTGAAGCGACACCATCGACGCTCCGGCATCGAACTCGACCCCTTGGCGCCCGCACGTGCCGCGCCTTGCGCGGTTCCTCGACCCGTGGGTATTTCTTGGTGGAAATCGGGTTCAGGGCGCCCTGCGGCTTCTCTACGCCGGCCCCCAGAGCTAGCTCTCGAGCGTTGGCTCTCGAGCGTTGGCTCCCGAGCGTCCCATACGCGCCATCGCTGGATCTGTGTGAGGACCTGGACGATCCCCGAGGCGACAGTGTGAGTCGTTTCGGGATCTCGAGGGCGGGGGCGAGGCGCAGCGTCGAACGCCGTTCAGCGCCGGATGGGGTGCCCCGTGGTCTCCGAGGTGCTGGCAGCGCAGGAGCAGTCGGCGCACCACGTCTTCACTGAACGTGGAGGCGGTAGTGGACCTCGCCATCACCCTTCGTGAAACCGAGAATGCGTTCCGTACGGAATGGGAAGCCAAGCAGGCGCAGCCCGCCACGGAAGTAGCCGATGGTTGCGTACTCGAAATACGGGTGGTGGTAGGCTTCGGGTACTCCGCTGATGCGGATGTCGATGCATTTGCCGTCGTACGTGCCCCTGGCCGCGCCGAGGTCGAAGAAGTTGCTGAACATCACCTGGGCGAGGCTCGCGAAGCGGTGTAGATCCTTGCTCCCCACCAGACCCTTGTAGGGCCCCTCGGTCATCGACCAGCGAGCGCTGGCCTCGCCAATTTCCCACAGCGACTCGATGTCTCCGTCATATGCCTTCTCGACGATCTCGTCGATCAGCTCCAGAAACGGTCCCATGGGGAGCCAGCTGGTGGGCAGGACATGGGTCG
>JAGQIY010000354.1 GCA_020430865.1 Myxococcales bacterium | reverse complement strand
GGGGTCATGGAGGACGGTAGTCATCGGCGGTCCGCCCGTCCGTTGCGTCTTGCCCTGTCTCTTCGCGAAGTCGTCCGAATTCCTTCGTCATCTCAGCCGCTTGGGCCTCGATCGCGTCTTTCGCTGAACGGATGGCAAGTCTCACGAAAAAACCAAGCAAAACAGCGCCTTGAGGCCCGAACGCGTCTTGCGCCAGGTCCCACGGAACCCGCGCCATCGCCACCGGCGGCGGGCCCACCAGCGGCATCGACGCCCCCTCCGCACGCGCCGCCTGCTCCCTCAACCGCCGCGCCGTCCAGTACTCCGGGTGCGCCTCGCGATACGCCTTCTGCGTCCGCCGTCGTTGCTCACGACGACACGCTTCCCGCCCACACGTCCGCTGGCTCTCTCGAACCCGCGGATCCGGGTACGCCCACCGTCGACACACCGAACAAGGCCTCTTCCGCCCCATCCAGCCATCGTGAATCTCACCAACCTGGTGGGTCCGTTTTCATGAGCACAAGTGGGTCAATTCTCGTGAGCGCCTAAGGACCTGGCCCTTCCTCCCTTCGGTCGGTCGGGACCAGGCAGCTGAGCGCCGAGACGTTGTCGAGACGAAGATGCCCACCTACGACGTTCGGTGTAGCGAGTGCGGTTCGCGTGCCACGGCCTCGATGCAGAGGGCGGGAATTCGCGGCAGCTACCGGCAACCCCTCCCTCGCGTCATCGCCAAGCGGGTCACCTGCGTTCGCTGTGGGAGCATCCGCGAATCCGAGACAGCGGACGGCGTTCCCTTTGAGCTGTGGTTCAAGGCTGGATTCCGGGGTGGTCGCACCATCTGGTTTCGAGATGAGCGACACGGCGAGGCGCTTCTTGCCTGGCTCGAAGGTGACCGCGAGCGACGCTCTGCCCCGGGACCCGAGCGTGCGTGGTTGGAGACCCTCCCTAAGTGGATGCTGGACGCGAAGAACAGGTCCGAGGTCAGCTCAGTGGTTCGGCGCCTCCTGGAAGACGCTCGACAACAACCGATTGCAGCAGACAGTCGCGACGGTCGGCGCTCCGCGCCTCCCTCTCGCGCCTGCAGCTGAATCGTGAGACGTTCGGCGGACACGATCGTCCCCGCGACGCGTGTCGTCCCAATTGTGGTCTAGTTCCCGAACGCGTCCGGGGGCCGGAACTCGGGGCGTACACAGTCGTGGTCGGGCCCTGCTGGCTCATACTCCCGCGAGGAGCCCATCACCCTGTAGTGACCCTCTATCAGGCACCACGTGGCGTGCCCTCCGTCTCTTTGACGCACATCGATGCACTGCCCGTCCCTTGCCTGCCAAACGGCGAGGGGAAGCGGCACCTTCCCTAGTTCGCCGACGGCCCACCTCCTCATGTCTCCGTCGTCACGAATCTCGACGCATCCACAGCCGTACTCCTGGCAGTACCCGAACCTTCCCAAGAGATTCTGATGCGTCGGGGCACACGTGATGGATAAATCGGCAGCGAGCAGGATGGCGACAATGCTGGTCGTACGCCCCAAGGTCGCCGTACTGATTCGGTTTATCAGCCACACCCTCGCCAGACTATCAGACCGCATAGCCTCGACGCGTCGAATCGGCCAGCTCGTCATGCCGGAAAATGAGCCACACACGAGTGCGGTGAGAGCTTCTTCGCGGGTCCAATTTCGGTTGTGACTCGAAGCAGACCAGCGGTCCACGACCACCCGGCTGTGCCGCCGAACAAGCAGCTGGAGACAGACAATCGCCTTCAGTCGGCCGGCTTCGCCGACCTCCTTCTTGCGCTTGCAGCTCAGCTGCGAGACGTTCGACAGACGTCTCATGCCGAGAGCCGGTGATGACGTCGAGCGCAGACGGTCCATCGCTTCGCCAGGTGCAGACGTCACGAACTGGCTGATCCTCTTGACGCGCACCGACGAGGGCGCG
>JAGQIY010000353.1 GCA_020430865.1 Myxococcales bacterium | reverse complement strand
TTTCCAGTCATACCGTGCTCCCTCTCAGGCTTGCCCCGCGGGGGGCGTCTGGATGCTGACCCGACGCCCGTCAGGATCGAGCAAGGCCATCTCCAATGCCCCCCAGTGGGTCTCGCCGAACGGCGTCTCCACGGATCCGGACGCAGGAGGCACGAAGCTGCTCGGATCCGTGGTGTACATCATCAGCTGTATCGTCAGCTCCTGCTCCGGCGGGCGCTCGGCGACGAACAAGTAAGGTCCGCCCGCTGGGTGCCGCAGCTGCCCGGAGTGGTGATCCGTCTCGAACTCGAGCTCGAAGCCCAGCCCCTGCCAAAAGGCGACCGTCTTTCCCCAGTTGTGGGTCTCGATCAGGATCCCTTCAACTCCGCTTGCTGCCATGTTTGCTCCTGTTCTTCCGCGCCAAGTACTCGCGCACGGCCTCGGTGACGATCGCGGAGAGCGACTGCTCACTCTCCACTGCGTAGTGCTTCAGCTCTCGGATGACCTCGAGTGGGAGGTAGACGTTGAACTGCTTGACCTGGTCCACCATCTGCTAGCTCTTTAGCATGCTAGCATGCTAGGACGCTCCTTCATGCCGATTCTGTGCGCTCGCGGCAGCGCGTCGGCTCAGTAGTCGGGGTAGCCGTCCTTGCAGCGCCCCGTCAGCTGGGGCGCGAGCCGTTCGTGGGGCCATAGCGAAGCGGCACGCCGCGTGAGCAGCGTCGCCTCCAGCGCTGGCGCGTCGCGATGCAGGTGCGGGAAGAACCGCACCCCCGTCAGACGCTCCAGCCGACCAGGGTTCACGAGCGCCGACTCGAGGTAGGCCTCGAGCTTCTGCTTGGGCACCTTCCGCGGAGAGTTCGGCAGCAACAGCGCGATGGTCTCGATGGGTGCACCGACAGCGGCGGGGCGCAGACGGATCACGACCTTGAACAAGTGCGATGGCACGGCCACGCGCCTCACCTCACCCATTTCCACTGGGTAACGCATCGAGCGCATGCGAGGGACCTGCTCCGGAGGGTCCTCACCTTCGGGAGGATACCAGTCGTAGAGCGCTCCGCTGTAGATCAGGAGCGGCCCCTCGGCGGCCCACTGCCGCACGAGGTCCTCCAGCACCAGCCAGGGACCACGATTCGTGGCGCAGTGCTGGGGTGTCATGTTGGAGAGCAGGAAGGTATTCAGCATCGCGCTCTCGCTGCGGTTCATGTCCGCGCGAGGCACCAGATGCCCGCTGTCGAAGATCGGCTCCTCGTAGTCCCGACACTCGGCGCGCGCCTCCTCAGCCAAGAATGGATCCGCGCGGAATGCTTCCAGCCGCTCGGCCTCGGAGACGTCCTTCGACTCCAGACGGTAGGCAGTCCAGGTCGGCGCACGGAGGTCGGAGTCGTATTCGATCACGAACTGCTTCAGGACGCGCAGCGTCTGCCGCCTGGATCGGGGGGGAGGCACGCCGAAAGGCAAGTGAGTGGCCAGCGCGCGGGCGCGCGCAGCGTCGCTCAGCAGTAGCTCCTGATTCGCGGCGTCCACCGCCTGCGCGTCGACGCCCTTCCAGTCGCAGTAGGGCTCCTTCTGGGCAGGCTCGAGGCGGAAGGTCGGGGACGGCGTCGTCGGGCTTTTCCCGGCGGATGAAGCCTGTGAGGCGGAGGCCACCTGGCGTGGTGCCTGGACAACCGGCGTCTGCTCGCCTCGACCCACCGCACACGCGCAAAGCAGCAAACTCCAGAGACTCATCGCGGGACGCATGCCTCCACTCTGGCCGGACCCAGCCCCTGCAGGGAAGCGCCACGGTGCCGATCCTCGCGGGCGTCGTGTCAACCTGTGCCATTCGTCGAGCGCGGCCCGATTCAGCTGCAACGAGGCTCGGCACAGGTCTTGATATGGGCCTTCCGGAAACTCTGACACACGACTCACCCTGGAGGCCCCATGTCGCACCGCCTGATGTCCTTCCTAGCCTGGCCTGCAGCCAGCCTGATCCTCTCGACGCTGGTCGCCTGTGGCGCCTCCGACTCGGGCTCTGGTGCGGGCCCGGGCGACGGGGGCGCCGGCGGTTCGACCCACGTTGGGGCTGGTGGCAGCGGAGCCAACGGCGGCAGCGGCTACGCCGAAGGCGGCGGCTACGGCACGGGGGGTAGCGGCTACGCGGGCGACGGCTATGGCGGTAGCGGGGCGAACGGCGGGAGCTTCGGCGCAGGCGGCGGAGGCGGCTACGGGACTGGCGGCACCGGTAGCGGCGGATACGCGGGAGGCACACCAGCGCTCGAGGAGAACGACTGGGTCGAGACCTCGGTGGAGAACACATCGACGTTCGGCGCCGACGTGGACACCGGCAGCTACACCGCGATGCGCCAGAGCATCACCGCTGGGAGCCTACCCGACCCACTCAGCGTGCGCGTGGAGGAGTACACGAACTACTTCCGCTATGCCTACCCGGAGCCCACGGCGGATCCCTTCAGCGTGAGCTTCGAGCTGGCGCCGTCGAAGTTCGGCGAGGCGGACCAAGATCTGTTTCGCATCGGCATCAAGGGCAAGCAGGTTCCACCCGAGGAGCGCAAGCCAGCGAATCTGGTGTTCCTGATCGACGCTTCGGGCTCGATGGGCGCCACGAACAAGCTACCGCTCGTCAAATGGTCCCTGCGCCAGCTCGTCAAGCGCCTGGAGCCGACGGACCGCCTCGGAATCGTGGTCTACGCGGGCACCGTGCGCTTCGAGATGCAGCCGACCGAGGTTCAGAAGAAGAGCGAGATCCTCGATCAGATCGACCGACTCGAGGCCAGAGGCGGGACGAATGGTGCCGCGGGGATTCAGACCGCCTATGGAATGGCCGAGAGCGCCTTCCGCAGCAACGGCGTCAACCGCGTCGTGCTGTGCACCGACGGCGACTTCAACGTCGGGCTCACCGGAGACGCCCTGATCGACGAAATCGAGGCGTATCGCGCCAAGGGCATCACCCTCTCGGTGCTCGGCTTCGGCACCTCGGCCAACGACGCGTTCATGGAGCAGCTGGCGGATCACGGCGACGGCAACTACGCGCTGATCGACAA
>JAGQIY010000352.1 GCA_020430865.1 Myxococcales bacterium | reverse complement strand
GGGGAGCGAGCCGTGGAGCGTCGAGCTCTGGAGCCACTGCGCCGCGCGGCTCCGCGTGAGCCCGACGCGCTGCACGAACACGCCACGCAGCGGCTCCATGGGCCCCGCCGCATCGATCAGCTCCCACTTGCGTTCGCCCCCGGGCAGCTTGCGAACCGCCGCGCGGATCTGCGCCATGCGCGGCTGGCGCCGCGCCACCACCATCACCGGCAAGCCCGTCAGCGCATGCAAGCCGTGGACGTCGACCACGTTGAAGCCGGCGAGGGCGATCCCCTGCAACAGGATCCCCCCCACGTGGCCGTGGTAGTGCGAGTCGAGCAGCAGGCGAGCGATGCGCTCGCTGGAGTTGCGGCCGTCCCGGCGGACTGCCCCGACCAAGACACCATCGAGGCGCGTTCCGGCGAAGACCGTGCCCACGATCCGCACATCTCCACGGAAACGCTCGCCTGCCACCGAGTGAGGAAACGGACAGTCGTCGACGCCGAGCAGATTCACGGTGCCGCAGCCTAGCAAGCAGGTGGCGAGGCATCGACGCCTCGCCCAGAGCGTGGCGTCGGCGCCACGTCCGGCGGGGTCGCGCGGGGAAGATCGCGTGAAATCCGCGGTCCAGGGCCGGATCCACGCAGGCACGTCGCTTGCTGGAGTGCACCTCACCATGACGACCCACCGCCTGCTCCAGCCCGCAACGCTCCGCCTGGTGGCGCTCACCAGCGCCTTCGCCCTCGCCCTCGGCGCCTGCGGCGGCAGTGAAGATGGGAGCGGCGCGAGCAGCGGCGGCTCCGGCAACGCTGGCTCGGGCGCCAGCGGGGGCTCGGGCAACGGCGGCTCGGGTGCCGGCGGCTCGGGCGCCACGGGAGGCCAGGGCGGCGGGGACGGCTGGCAGCTCCTGGTCTCTGGTGACTGGAGCATGGACCCAGGAGACGAAGGCTACGTCTGCGTGCGCTACACGCTGCCCGAGGACATGTATGTCAGCGGCTTCCGCCCCATCGCGCCCTTCGGCACGCATCACACCGTGCTCAGCGTCGAGGACGACGGCAAGCCTGACGGCCAGTACGACTGCACCGGCGGCATGAACGGGCCTCGCATGCTCTATGGCTCCGGAGTGGGCACCGACCCGCTGCAGTTCCCCGCTGGCGTCGCCGTCAAGATTTCCGCAGGGGAACAGATCAACCTGAACCTGCATCTCTTCAACGCGACTCCCGACACCATCAGCGGCACGAGCGCGATCGAGGTCCTCCCGGTGGACGCCAGCGAGGTGCAGCACGAGGCGATCGCCGTGCTGGCCGGCAAGGATCAGGGTCTGTTCGTCGACACCGGTGAGACCACCGAGACCGGGCTCTGCACGGCGCCGATCGCGGTCAATGTGTTCGCGGTGATGCCGCACATGCACACCCTCGGCTCCCACATGAAGGTCGCGAGCCTTGGCAGCAACCCGAGCACCCTGCTCGACACCGACTACGATTTCGAGGAGCAGCGGTTCCGCCTCGTGGACCCACCGGCCAAGCTCCAGAAGGGCGACCAGCTCCAGGTCGACTGCACGTACATCAACGACACTGGAGACGCCGTCCACTACGGCGAGAGCACCCTCGACGAGATGTGCTACGCGGGCACCTACATCTACGCGGAGGATCCCACGATCAAGCTGCAGACGAGCGGCGTGACCTGCACCAAGTAGGGGTCACTCCAACCGCACGTCCCCGACCAGCTGGGAGCGCTGCCGGCACTTCGACGGATCGACGAGGAACCCCGTCACCCGCAGCATATTGCAGCCTGGGAGCGCCTTTCGCCTCTCGAGAAGCCGGGCTCGCTGGGACTCTGCGGGAAAAAACAAGGGTTTCGCCGACATGTACTTGGGAACGCCACCGATTGACCGGCCAGCGGGCCAAAGTCTAGACTTGCAGCATGACGCGGGTCGAAATGAGGGCTTGGGGGCGAGGTCGCGCGCTCTGGGGGGTGGCCTACGGGCTGCTCGGGTTGGCGGCGGTGAGCTGCGGCGGGGACTCCGCATCAGGCTCCGAAGGGGTCGCAGGCAGTGCGGGCGCTGGCGCTTCCGCAGGGAATTCAGGCGCGGGAGCGGCGGGCACCAGCGGCGCGACCGGAGGCAGCGGAGGTGGACTCGGCGGCAACGCTGGTGTGGGAGGCAACGCTGGTGTGGGAGGCAACGCTGGTGTCAGCGGCGCCGCTGGCGTCGGCGCGAGCGCTGGAGCTGGAGCCACGGCTGGCAACGGAGGGGTCGCCGGGAGCTCGACCGGGGGCGCTGGTGGCAGCGGCGGACTCGCTGGTGCTGGTGGCACCAGCGGAGGATCGGCAGGCTCGCCCAGCTTCAGCGGCGTGAGCTGCGCCACACCGGCGCCGCCCGGAGCGGCAGCGCCTCCCCCACCCAAGACCTACTCCGGCACCTGTCCGACGCTGGTCAGCGGCCGCAACACGATCAGCAGCGGCGTCAAGGATCGGGAGTTCCTGCTTATTTTCCCCGAGGATATACAACCCGGAGAGCAGCTCCCGGTGGCCTTCCTCTGGCACTGGCTGAACGCGAGCGCGAACAGCTTCGCCACCAAGGGCGAAGTGCAGGCCGCCGCGAACCAGCAGCGCTTCATCGCGGTCATCCCCGAGGCCGACGACAACGCCCTGAACGTCTTCACCTGGCCCTACACCGTGGCCACCCCGGACGCCGCCATACAGACGGAGCTCGGCCTGTTCGACGACCTCCTGAGCTGTGTCTCCCAGGAGTTCGACACCAACCTGAGCTGCGTGAGCAGCATCGGCGTCAGCGCCGGTGCCCTGTGGACCGTGGTGCTCACCGGCAACCGCTCCGAGTACCTGTCGAGCGCCATCGTGCTCTCGGGTGGCACCGACGTGCCCCAGGTGAAGTCCTACGTGAAGCCCGCGCGCAAGCTGCCCGAGCTGGTGCTCTGGGGAGGCTCGTCCGACATGTGCGTGACGATCAACTTCCAGACCGCGAGTCACAACCTGGAGCAACACCTGGGTGATGACGGCCACTTCATGCTCGAGTGCGTCCACAACTGCGCGCACACGGAGCCGCCGTTCGACCCCCCGGCTGGAGGCTCCAAGTACACGGGCCTCTGGCAGTTCTGGCTCGATCACCCCTACTGGCTCCCGGCCGGACAGAGCCCGTACCTCAGCGACGGCATCCCCGCGGCGACCCCGGAGTGGTGCGCCATCGGCGCGGGCAACGCGACCCAGCGCACCGGCATGTGCGAGCCCGCGAGCTGCCCGTTCTGAGCCCTCACGGCTGACCCCCGGCGCGCCGGGGACCGCCTGGCTTTGCGCGAGCGGGCGCTCCGCCTATCGTTACCCGATGCAGGCGGCGGCTTCTCCCTTCGGGCGCTACGTGCTCAAGGCGCGCATCGCCCGCGGCGGCATGGGCGAGGTCTTCCTGGCGAGCGCCGTGGGCGCGGATGGCTTCGAGAAGCGCGTCGTGGTGAAGCGCGTCCTGCCGAGCCTCGCCGGCAGTCGCGGCTTCGAGCAGCTGTTCGCCGCCGAGGCGCGCCTGATGACGCGCCTCGAGCACCCCAACATCGTCCAGGTCTTCGACTACGGGCGGGGCAGCCTCGGCGACGCCTTCCTGGTGATGGAGCTGGTGGACGGCGCCGACCTGCGTAGCTTCCAGAAGGCCTGGCGCGAGCGCCACGGAGAGTTTCCTCTCGGATATGCGAGCTTCATCATGCAGCAGGTGCTGCGAGGCCTGGAGTTCGCGCACTCGAAGGTCGAGCTCGTGCACCGCGACGTCAGCCCTGGCAACGTGCTGCTCTCCCGACTGGGTGAGGTGAAGGTCGCTGACTTCGGCGTCGCCCAGGTCGAGCTGGTCGACGGCGTCGAGCTGGTCGGAAAGGCCGCCTACGTCTCGCCGGAGCAAGTGAGCGGCGGCGAGGTCGATCTGAAGAGCGATCTGTTCGCCGTCGGCGTCATGCTCTACGAGCTGGTCACCGGGGAGCTACCCTACGACGGGCGCGAGCGCAGTCGACCGCCGCGGCCGCCGGCAGGTATCCGCAAGGATCTACCTCAGGCGTTCGAAGCGCTGATCTTGCGCTGTCTGGCGCCGGACCCCGACGAGCGACCGGTCAGCGCCCGAGAGGTGTCCCGGGAGCTCGGCCGCCTGGGCATCGCCGTCGTGCAGCCGGACGAGCTGGGTGACGCCGTCGACGAGCTGTTTCCCGACGAGATCCGCGGAGAGACTCTGCTGGGGCGCGGACCGCAGGGGGAGCAGCCGCTGACGGAGCTGCGGCGCGGGGAGAAGGGCCTGGACTGGGCACCCGATGCGCTGTCCGTGGTGCGCCGGACCGGCGCCATCGACACGGATTGGAAGACGGAGGCCCTCGACGACGACCCGGCGCCTCGGCCAGCAGAGCCGAGGAGCGACTCGAGCGACTCGACCGACTCGTCCCCTCACCCCCGCACGATCCTCCAGGAACGCGTGGAAACTGAATCCCCACGGCAACTGAAATCGCGAAGGCCGCTGCTCCTGGGTCTGGGGGTGAGCGTGATCTTGCTCGGCGCCTTCGCCGTCGTCTACCTGACGCGCGCGCCGGAGCCGCGAGAGACGCCCGGAGAGGCGACCTCCGCGCCTGCCAGCGCGAGCGCGCTCGCCTCGAGTCTCCCCGAGACCCCAGCACGGAGCTCGACGCTCGCCTCCGAGAGCGCCACCCCACCTCCTGCGCCGGCTGGAGCGGCGGCGGACCGTCTCGCGGCGGGGGCCAGTGCTGCGGCGAACGCTACCTCCCCAGGTCCCGCGAGCAGCACGAAGCAGCCGACGGACGCGGTGACCTGCAGCGGATCCATACAGATCTTTTCGAATGGCAGCTGGTTGGTGAGCGGCGGTCCGAGGGCGGTCCAGTCGCCGGGTCGCTACGTGTGGCCCTGCGGGCGCTACGACGTCTCCGCGGTGTCGCGCATGGACAGCAGCCTGCGCAAGGCGGGCAGCGTGCTGATCCGCGACGGCAAGACTTCGACCCTCGACCTTCGCTGACGGGGCCGAGACGTGGCCCGACAAACTCACTAGACTGTCACGAGGCGCGGGTGGACGAGACGGCGTGTACGCAGGTGGTGATGCAAGACGGACAGGTGGTGATGCGCCTGCCCCGTTTCCGCGTGCGCGTGCTGGAAGGCGCCGACGCAGGCGCGTTCGCCGAGGCGAAGGCCGGGCGCCTCGTGGTGGGGAGCAGCAGCCAGTGCGATCTGAGGCTGAGCGACCGCGCCGTCAGTAGATTCCATGCAGAATTCACCGCGACGGCGAGCGGCATCGCGCTCGAGGACCTCGGCTCGACGAACGGCACGCGCATCGGGAGCGTGCGGATCGAGCGCGCGACGCTCCCTGCAGATGTCGAGCTCGGTGTTGGTCGAACCCGACTGCTGCTCGAGCTCGGGGACAGCCACGAGGAGCTACGAGGCGGACGCAGCCGCTTCGGCGAGTTGCTCGGCAGCTCTCCCGCCATGCAGAGCGTGTACTCGCTGCTGGAGAAGGCAGCGCCGACGGACGTCCCGGTGCTCTTGCTTGGGGAGAGCGGCACCGGAAAGGAGCTGGCCGCGCGCGCCGTCCACGACGCGAGTTCGCGCGCCGCCGGAGCGTTCGAGGTCGTGGACTGCGGCGGTCTCCCGCCGACGCTGATCGAGAGCGAGCTGTTCGGACACGAGAAGGGCGCCTTCACCCACGCCATCAGCGCGCGCGCGGGCGCCTTCGAGCGCGCCCACGGTGGCACCCTGTTCCTGGACGAGCTCGGAGAGCTTCCGCTCGAGGTGCAGCCGAAGCTGCTGAGAGCCCTGGGCGAAGGCGAAGTGCGGCGGGTCGGCGGCGCGCGCCGGGAGCGCGTCGACGTGCGTATCGTCGCCGCCACCAACCGCGACCTGCGCAGCGAGGTGAACCTGGGCTCTTTTCGTGCGGATCTATACTACCGGATCGCGGTCATGGAGGTCCGGCTGCCGCCGCTCCGCGACCGCAGCGAAGACATCCCCGAGCTCGCTCGCCACCTGCTCGAGCGCATCGCTCGAGAGCGCCGCCTGAGCCAAGTCATCGAGCCCGGCGCGGAGCTGCTCAGCGCGCTGCAGAAGCAGCGCTGGGAAGGCAACGTACGCGAGCTGCGCAACTACCTCGAGCAGCTGGCGGTGCTCAAGGTACCGCCGCCGATGCGCGAGGCGCCGAACGCTGACGAGGCGCTGGGTGAGTTCGATGACCTGCTCCGCCGTCCCTGGCGCGAGGCCAAGCAGGAGCTGGTGGAGCGCTTCGAGCGTCAGTACCTCGAGGCCGCGCTGCAGGCGAGCGACGGCAACGTGGCGCAGGCGGCGCGCCACGCCGGAGTGGATCGGGGCACGCTGTTTCGCAGCATCCGGCGCCTGGGCCTGCGCGGGGACGACTGAGCCGTGTGGAAACGTGGTCTGCGCCGGCGCTTGCCGAGGTGGAGCCTCCTGTGCGTCGGCGCGGCGCTCGCGGCTCAGGCCAGCGTGGGCTGCGAGCCAGAGCCACTGGCAGTGCGGATCACCCGCGGCGGGGCGCAGCGTATCTTGCAGAGCTGCGAGCCTGCCATGGACGCTTGCCCCACCCATCAGGAGCTGAACCCGGTGACTCGGGCGCTCGATGGCACCTCCCTGGAGCTCGCGTTGGTCACCAGCGACGGCGAGGTGAAGAAGCGCTCGAGCTGCGTGCGCACGGC
>JAGQIY010000001.1 GCA_020430865.1 Myxococcales bacterium | reverse complement strand
GGTGTTTCGGCGTGGCACCACTCTCACCCCCCCCTGGGAAAAACGCGCGTCCCGCCGCCCGGCGCGATGCCCTGGGGCGACGCGCAGGCCTCGACCTGTTCGGGGGCCATGTGAGGATAGGTGCGCATGGCTCGTCTGGCCGGCCGAGTCGGGCGCGGCGGTCACGGACTGGGCTGTTCGAACAGGTTCGCCACGCAACGCCAACCAAGCTTGATAGAGTCGCAGGTATGCTCCCGAAGTTGCCTTCGCAGGACGACGATCCCACCCGGCAGGAACAGCTGTTCCAGACACAACTGCGCTACCGCTACGTGTACGACTGGCCTCCCGGCGTCGCCACCGCGGTGAAACTGTACGAAGGCGACGAGTACGGGCTCGAGTACACCGCGCGCTCGCTTCCGATCTACGCGTCGATCGCGGAGAACACCGCTGAGCATGCAGCGGATTCGCTGTTCGGGCACGACCCGCTCAAGGCCATCAAGGACATCTTCAACGCGCTGAAACCGGCGGAGTTCCGCAGTCAGTTCTTCGACCTGTCCGGCGACATCAGCAAGGGTGTTTCCACGCGGCGTCCGGAGCGCTGGCAAGAGTACGAAGACATCTTCCAGACGTGGGAGAAGCCCCCCATCGTCCGCTTCTACTCCGGGCCCCTGGCGGAGCTGAACCGAGCGTTCGCCTGGCAGCGGCTCGCAGGAGCCAACCCCATGGTGTTGTTCCGGGTGAGCCGCCTGCCCGACAACTTGCCCGTCACGCCCGCGATCTTCGCTCAGGTCATGGGTGGTGGGGACACCCTGGACGCGGCGTTTGGCGAAGGGCGGGTCTACCTGGCCGACTATCAGGTGCTCTCGGGTGTGATCTCCGGAAAGACCAACGGCCTACAGAAGTACGTTTCTGCGCCGATGGCGCTGTTTGCCGTCGAGCGCGGGAGCGGCGTGCTTCGCCCCGTCGCCATCCAGTGCGGCCAGACGCCGGGCAAGGCGTTTCCGCTGTTCACCCCGAACGACGGCTGGCACTGGCGCATGGCCATGGCTCAGGTCCAGGTCGCGGACGCTGCGACCCACGAAGGCGTGTTCCACCTCGGTCGCACACACCTGGTGATCGAAGCCGTCTTGCTCGCCGCCAAGCGCCAGCTCGCGGAAGCCCATCCGCTCTCGGTGCTCCTCACCCCCCACTTCGATCACACCCTCGCCATCAACGACTCTGCCAAGTTCAGTCTCACCGCTCCGGATGGCACGGTGGATCACTGCTTCGGTCCCCGCATCGATCAGTTCGGTGGGCTGGTGCACAAGGCGATCCAGACGCTGTCCTGGCAGAATCTCGACCCGAACCTCGAGCTGCAGAGTCGCGAGGTGGACGACGTCGAGAGCCTGCCCGTCTATCCGTACCGCGACGATGCGCTGCCAGTCTGGGCTGCGATCAAGGGCTGGGTCAGCGACTATGTCCGGACCTACTACGCCTCGCCCCATGACGTGCGGGGGGACGAAGAGCTTCAGGCCTTCGCCCGGGAGATCAGCTCTCCCGACGGTGGACGGATCCCTGGGGTACCGGTGCCCGACACCGTCGAGGACGTGATCGAGCTGGTGACGCGCATCGTGTTCACCGCTTCTGCCCAGCACTCTGCGGTGAACTTCTCGCAGTTCCCCTTCATGAGCATGGTGGTGAACATGCCTGGGGCGAGCTACACCCCGCCGCCGACCAAGGACACGCCAAACGACGAGGCTGCGTACACAGCGATGATGCCGCCGATGAAGTCCGTCTCCGAGGGCGTCAACATGGTCTACCTGCTGAGCAGCCTGCGCATGAGCGAGCTGGGGCACTATCCGCTGACCCAGTTCAAGGATCCGCGCATCCTGGCGGCGCTCGTGCGCTTCCGTAGCGCCCTCTCCGAAGTCGAGGATGCCAACGAGCGGCGAGACAAGAAGCGATTCATCTCCTATCCCTACCTTCGCCCCTCGCTGATCCTGCAGAGCATCAGTATTTAACCGCAAGGAAACACGAATGCTACCCTCTCTGCCTCAGGACGATCCCAAGCAATCACAGCGCCAGAAGGAGCTGGAGCGCGCTCGCGACAAGTACCAGTTCGATTACAGCTACAAGAACCTGGCGAACGCCAAGGAAGTCCCCCTCGTGGACAAGGCGGATCCACGCTACTGGGCCGGGGTGGGGGAGAAGACGCTCGAGGTCACGGCCAACAAAGCCTTGTGGAAAGGTGAAGAGAAGGCGCAGGAGATCACCGAGCGCTTCAAGCGCCTCTTCGACGGCTCCGACCCGGACAAGTTCGGCAAGCTCAGGTCGGAGCTGGAACGCGCGACGGTGGGCGACATCGACGGCGGGAGACCGGAGGATCCGCAGGACTACGAGAAGATGTTCGTGCGCCTGCGCACGCCGCCGATAGCCCACGCGTGGCGGAGCGACGAGATGTTCGCGTGGCAGGCCGTCGCCGGCTACAACGCGACCATGCTCACGCGCTTGACCGAGCGCTGGAGCCAGCTGCCGGTCAGCGACGAGCAGTACAGCCGTGCAACGGGTGGGGCAGACAGCTTCGACAAGGCGCTGGCGGAAGGCCGGTGCTACGTCTCCGACTACCGACTCTTCGACGGGGTGCCGGGCGGCGTCGTCGATGGGTTGCAGAAGTACCTCGACGCTCCCATCGCGCTGTACGCATGGCAGCCTGGCGTCGGCGGTCGCCGGGGCAAGCTGATGCCTGTCGCGATCCAGCTCGGGCAGACGCCGGGTTCGCCCATCTTCACTCCGACTGACGGGATCAGCTGGCGTATGGCCCGCACCGCGTTGATGGGCGCCGAGTCGAATCAGGGCGGTCTGGTCGTGCACTTCGGCCTGTGCCACCTCGCGCTGGAGAGCGTGGTGCTGTCCGCTCGACGTCAGCTCGCCGAGCGACATCCGGTGCGTCAGCTCCTGGAGCCGCACTTCCAGTACACGCTGATCGCCAACGAGATCACCAAGACCACTCTCGTGAATCCCGGCGGAATCATCGACCGGCTGCAGTCCCCGCCGCTCGACGTGTCGCTGGAGGTTTGTCTGAAGGGACTCTCGGAGTTTCGTCTGAGCGAGTCGGCCCCACCGAAGGACTTCAGGAGACGTGGTGTGGACGATCTCGAGGGCCTGCCGGAGTATCCGTTCCGCGACGACTCGATGCTGGTCTGGCCAGTGATGCGGGACTGGGTCGAGAGCTACCTGCGGCTCTACTACAGGCAAGATCAGGACGTGTCTCGAGACACCGAGTTCGCGGCCTTCGTGCGGGAGATGGGCGCTCGAGACGGAGGCCGCCTGCAAGGCCTGTCCGCGGTGACGAGCGTCGCCGAGCTCGTCGATCTGGTGGCTCAGATCATCTTTCGGGCGAGCTCGTATCACGCCTCGATCAACTATCCGCTCTACGACTTCTGCTTCGCGCCCAGCGGCCCGACCTCGGTGTACGGTCCGGGACCGTTCGGGGGGGAGGCGGACACCGAAGCCGCGCTGCGGGAAATGTATCCTCCGGAGGATCTCGCCTACGAGTCGGTCGCCATCTACTGGCCTCTCACCGCCAAGCTCAACCGTCTCGGCGAGTACCCGGCGTTCGCTGATCCGGCCGTGGCTCCCTTGCTGCAGACGCTCCAGACCCGCCTGGCAGACGTGGATCGCCGGATCCGGCAGGCGGATGCGTCGCGTCCGCTATCCTATCTCTACTACGCTCCATCGGAGGCGACCCAGAGCATCCACGTTTGAGCACGCCGCCGCATGACCCCCCGCACCCTTCAACGCCTACGTGACGGAGCTGACTCCGTCGTCTTCAGAGGGCTCCGAGAGCCCGATGGCGAACCGGTGGTGGTCAAGCAGCTGCGTAAGCTCTACCCGTCGGCGGATCAGATCGCGGCGCTCCAGCGTGAGCTCGACCTGACGAACCTCGCGGCTTCTGACGGAGTGATCCGTGCGTACGGCATCGAGCAGGAGGAGGGCATCGTCAGGCTGATCGTCGAAGACTTCGGCGCGACGTCGCTGGCCTCCCAGATCGCGGAGGCACGTCCTTCGCTCGGCGAGTGTCTGGACATCGCCGTGTCCATCACTCGTGCCCTGGCCGTGGTGCACGACCGGCAGATCATCCACAAGGATATCAACCCGAGCAACGTCGTGCGCAATCCGGAGACCGGTCAGGTGAAGCTGATCGACTTCGGGATCTCCAGCATGTTGCGCCGCGAATCGGTGGAGGCGCAGACCGCTGGGACCGTTCGCGGGACCCCAGCGTACATGTCCCCAGAGCAGACAGGGCGCATGAACGCGTCGCTCGACTACCGCACGGATCTGTATTCGCTGGGTGTCACGCTGTATGAGCTCTTGACCGGGAGCCTGCCGTTCAGGGCCAGCGATACGCTGGAATACGTTCACGCGCACATCGCCAAGACGCCGCTTGCGCCCCACGAGCTGGACGCGGAGGTGCCGGAGGTGCTCTCGAGGCTGGTGATGCGTCTGCTGGAGAAGCGCGCCGACGATCGCTACCAGAGCGCGGGCGGGTTGCTGCATGACCTCGAGCGCGCCCAGGCCTTGCTCCAGGAGACGGGGCGACTGACCGACTTCGAGCTGGGGACTCGGGACCGTCATGAGCGTTTCGTGATCCCGCAGACCCTGTACGGCCGACGGCGGGAGACGGCGGCGTTGCTCGGCGCGTTCCAGCGCGTCACCGCGGGCGCGATCGAGGTGCTGCTGGTCGCGGGGTACTCTGGTATCGGCAAGACGACGCTGGTCAACGAGGTCCAGCGCTCGATCCTCGAGTGTAGCGGCGTCTTCGCGAGCGGGAAGTGCGACCAGTTCAAGCACGGGGTGCCCTACGATTCGCTGGCCCAGGCTTTCCGTGCGGTAGTGAACCAGATCCTGCGTGAGGACGAGATCACGCAGGCGGCGTTCAAGCAGCGCATCCTCGAGGCGCTTGGCAGCAACGGTCGAGTGCTCACTGATCTGGTACAGGAGCTCGAGGCTCTGATCGGGCCGCAGCCCGCAGTGGCAGCGCTGCCCTCCGCCGAGGGAGAGAACCGCCTGCGTCGAACGGTCCGGCAGTTCGTCAGGGCGATAGGAGGGTCGAAGCACCCCCTGATCGTCTTTCTGGATGACCTGCAGTGGGCAGATCTCCCATCGCTGCGCCTGATCAAGTCCCTGACGAGCGATCGCGAAATCTCTCACGTGCTGTTCATCGGCGCGTATCGCGACAACGAGGTCAACGAGGCTCATCCGGTGAGCCAGGTCATCCGAGAGATGCGCGAGGCCAGCGTGGTCGTGCGCAGCATCGAGCTCGGCCCGCTCCGCCTCGACCACGTGGCCGCCTTGCTCGCGGACACCACCGGACGAGCCCCCGAAGAGGTCGGTGACCTCGCGGAGCTGTGTCTGGCCAAGACACGGGGCAACCCGTTCTTCCTGAATCGCTTCCTCGAGTCGCTGCATCAGAATCGGCTGCTGACCTACGATCCAGCGCAGGCGCGCTGGACGTGGGACATCGAGCAGCTCCAGCTCCTCGATGTCACCGAGAACGTCGTCGATTTCATGTGCAACGCCATCGGTACGTTGCCAGAGGCGACCCGAGACGCGCTGCAGCTGGGATCCGTGATCGGCAACCGCTTCGAGCTGGACGTGCTCGTCAGTCTGCTCGGGCGCAGCGGTCGGCAGGTTCAGAGCGCGCTGCGCGAGGCGCTCGACGAGGACCTGATCCGTCCGGAAGGATCGGCCTACTGGGAGGCGAGTGAGGGGGAGATCCCCAACTTCGAGTTCCGGTTCACTCACGACAGGATCCAGCAAGCGGCCTACTCGTTGATCCCGGACGCGATCCGTCGGGAAACGCATCTGAAGCTAGGATGGGCGCTGCTGGGACAGCTGAGCGACGAGGAGCTGGAATATCACCTCTTCGACATCGTCGAGCACTTCCACGAGGCCGAGCAGTTGATCTGCGACGCGAGCGAGCGAGATCGTGTCTCGCGACTGAACTTCGCAGCGGGTCTGCGAGCCCTCCAGTCGGCCGCCTACGTCCACGGCTACGAGTACTTGCGGCGCGCCGCTACGCTCAGCGGCCCCGACGCCTGGACACGCGATTACGATTACGCCCTGGACGTCGGCGTGGAGTCTGCTCGCGCGGCGTACCTCACGGGAGATTCCGCCGCCATGGATCAGGCTGCGGACGAGGTCCTGGCCCAAGCGCGCTCGCCCCTGGACGCGTTCAGGGCGCAGGAAGTCCGAGCGCTGTCGCTGGTCGGTCGCCAGCGGGCCATCGAGGCGCTCGAGCTGGCGATCGAGACGCTGCGATCGCTGGGCCACTCAATCGAGCCCGATCCCAGTCAGGAAGACGTCGAGCGGGGGCTGGTGGCGACGCTAGGGTTGCTGAACAACCAGCCAAACGAGCAGATCGCGGCGCTGCCAGAGAACCAGGATGCGTTGGTCCAGGCGGTCATGCGGCTCGAGGTCGCCGTGAGCGCCGCGGCGTTCCTGGCGCGCCCACGCCTGCTCGCCCTGCTCGCCTTCGACCTGGTGTCGTTGTCCGTGCGGAAAGGCTTGACGAAGCACTCAGCCTTCGGGTTCAGCCTGTTCGGCCTCTTCTTGTCGGCCATCAACCTGTGCGACATCGCCTACAAGCAGTCGGAACTCGCGGTGTTGTTGCTCGATCGCTTCGAGGATCGCTCGCTGCGAGCTCGCCCCCACCACCTGATCTTCGGCTTCACGCGCATCTGGAACCTGCCGCTCCGCGAGACCCTGGACGACCAGCGTGAGGTGTACCTGCTCGGGATGGACAACGGCGACGTCGAGTACGGTTGCTGGGGGATCCAGATCCACCTCGCGAGCTCGTTCTGGGCGGGACTCGAGCTCGAGGGGCTGCGCAAGGAGTTCGCGACTTACGTGGCCGTCTGCTTCGAGCTCCAGCAGGACGCGGTGGCCCACGTCATGGTGCAGATCCGCCAGGCGATCGAGAACCTGACCGGACGCGCCGAAGACCCGACTCGGCTCATCGGGCCGGATTTCCACGAGGACAAGGCCATCGAGGGCTACCAGGCGATCAACTACCGCAGCGGTATCGCGGTGACCTACGCCATGGCCGCGAAGGTGCGCTTCTTGTTTGGGGATTTCGCGGGCGCCGCGGCCGCTGCCGCGGAGGGGCTGAACCACGGAGACGGCGTGCCCGCGACGTT
>JAGQIY010000351.1 GCA_020430865.1 Myxococcales bacterium | reverse complement strand
GGGGTCGCCACACCAAGTCTATCCCGTCACCCGAAACGCCGAGCTACTCGGGATCGTCGCGAGCGCGGACCTGAAGACGCGAGACGGCTCTCTCAACGTCCACGAAATCATATCTAGCTTCGCGGTCGCCGCTTATCCGGACCACACCGCGCGAGAAGCAGCAGACCACATGCTCCAGAGTGGCGTCGGCCGTATCGTAGTGATCAGCACGGGACCGATTCGACGACCGATCGGCATCGTCACCCGCCGCGACATCTTGGCAGCGACGAAGCACACCCGGCCCGCTCTGGACCGCGAGCCAGCGCTGATTTCCTCCCGGTAATTCATGACGCTACGAGACCCCAGTGGCGGACGCTGGGTGGGGTTTCTTGCGGGGGAGAGGATAGCTATGGGAGTCACCGGCACGCGCTTTTCTCTTGCGCTGAGGCTCGTTTGAGGGATGATAGCCGATTCCGCGCGTAACCAGCGGTTACGCCCCAACGAATGGAGGAGCCATGCTGCCACACTCCGTGTTGCTGGGACGCGTCCTGCTTGCCACAGGCTTGGGCGCCGTCATCGGCTACGAACGCGACCGCCACCGCAAGCACGTTGGCCTCAGAACGCACTCTATCGTGGCGATGGCATCCGCGACGTTCATGATCGTTTCGGCCCAATTCGCCTACTTCCAGGGATTCAAAGACGGTGGCGTGGTCGAAGTCGACGGCTCGCGCATCGCCGCGTCAGTAGTGTCGGGCATTGGGTTTCTCGCAGGCGGTGCGATTCTACGAACTGGCCTTACCGTTCAGGGACTGACCACAGCCGCAGGGCTCTGGCTCGTTTCCGCGATCGGGCTCGCCAGCGGCGGCGGAATGTACTGGGAAGCGGTCGCGGTCACAGGGCTTGGAACCCTGGCGTTGACCGTCCTCCGCCGATTCGAAGACAAGGACGACTCGCTACCTCAGCAACGTCGCATCACCCTGGTTGTTTCACGGGATAGCGAGATCGTCGAACAGGTTCAGAGTGCCGTGACCGAACTCGGGGGCCTTGTGGAAGACATCGAGTACGCAACGAGGTTTGGTGAGAAGCGTCGTACCGAGTTGCGGGTCGTCGTGCGCCTCCCTGCAGACACGAGACTCCAGCACGTGGTGAGCGAGCTAAAAGACCTCAAGGACGTTCGTAGAATCCACGTCGGAGGCGTCAGTTAGCCAACGACCCGCATCGACACACTTGGCTCAAGGACAGGTCTGAGTGTACTAGTAATGTGTGCGTGCGTTGTGGCTTCTGCTGTTGCTCTGGACCTGGCTCTGGCCAGCGCCAATCCAGTACAACTCGAGTCACCAGCAGCAACTGCAGTGTGGCGAGCAGCCAGAGCGGGCCGTGTTGCTGTCCCGAGACCGGGCAGCAAAGTCCAGCGCCCTCTTCGAGCACGGGGCACCAGTGGCGCTTCCGTTCACGGACCAGGCGCCGCTTCCGGAGCGGAACCAGGGGCTCTATCAGGCCAGCGTAGTCGCTAACACGCTCGGGTTTCCGCCTGAGACCAGCATCAGCACCTGGTCGGCGCGCGGTCCTCCGTACACGAAGTCCCCCGTCTAGGTACTCGCCCGCGTCCCTCCTACGGGACGGCGCGAGGCGCGCTCGCTTGGGCTGCGATCGGCCCAACTCTGGGAGCGTGCGTACAGGTGCCCTCAAGGGCTCACTTCCCGTCGCCCCTTCGCAGCGCTGGTCCCTTCTTTCAGGCCAAGCGCGAACAACTATTTCCGCACGGAGAACACATGTCTGTCTCCCGACGCACCGGCCTGGCATCGGTGCACGAAGCCGAGGTGTGCCAAGATCTGGTGGCGGGCTTCGGGACCTGGATGAGTACTTCCCGACGCAGTACTCGGCTGGGCTGTGACTGCCGCTGGTTCAGCGCGCTCGTCTCAAGATTTGAACAACTGACCCGAAGCGTTCCGAGCGGTGCCATCGTCCTCGACGTCGGCTGTCGCACCGGGGGCGTCGCCTATCGCTATGCTATCGCACGACCGGATGTGCGCGTCATCGGTCTCGATCGATCGCCCCGCATGCTCCGGGAGCTCAGGCTGACCGCCCAGGGGGTCCCTCGAACGGTCGACCTCCCGGGAAGCAAGCAAGAACTCGCGCGCTTGACCCCACCAGCTTGCACCAAAAACCTGCTGACCTTTGCAACCGCAACCAGTGAGCTGCCGCTGCGCGACGCCTCCGTCTCCGCCGCCGTGGTCTCGCTGAACGCGTACGCGAGCTCCCTTGTTTCAATGCAGGAACTCTCGAGGGTTACCCGAGACTTCGCTCCGATGATCTTCATGCGCCGAGTCCGACTAAGCGGCGAACAAGCAACCCTTGCAGAGACCCTCCGGGAGCACGCTTCTTGGCAGGACGTGAGAGCGATGACCCGCGAATCGCTGGTCGGTCCTGACGCGGCTACTGCACGTCAGCCCGAACTCGCCTGCGCCGAGCGCGCACCAAGAAAGCGCAAGCCAAACCATGCATGACCCCAACCCACTTGGACGGGCCCTACAAAGACTGTCGGCGATCCAGGTGAGACACCCTGGAATCGTGCTGCTCGTCGCCCTGCTTACGTTGCTCCCTGCTGGATTCCTCGCCAGCAAGCTGAGCCTGCGAGCAAGCTTCAAGGAGCTCCTTCCAGATCACAAGCCGAGCGTTGTCGAAATGCGACGAGTAAACGACAAGCTTGCTGGAGCTTCGACTCTCACCGTCGTTATTACCGGGTCCAACACCAAGTCGCTCAAGCGCACCATCGACGCGCTGAGCCCGAAGATCCGCTCGCTGCCTGGAGAATACGTAGTTGGTGTCGACGACGGCACCCGCGCCGTGCGGAAATTCTTCGAGCAGCACAAGGCTCTCTACGCCGACCTCGAGGACATTCAGCAGATCCACGACGACGTCCAAGAGCGCTACGACTGGGAGGTCCAGAAGGCCGCTGGCACAGCTCTCGACTTCGGCGAAAGTGACGTGCCGGATCTCAGCCCCGAAGCGCTCAAGGAGCGCTTCCAGCGCAAGGTCGACGACGCCAACAAAAAGAGCCCTGGCGTCGATGGATACTACATCGGTGAGGGCGGCAAGCTCGGCGCAATCCTCGTCCGCACCCCACTCGGGAGCGGGAGCCAGGACGCCTTCGAACTCAGACAGCGCATTGAAGATCTCGTCGTCGACTTGAACCCGAAGCGCTGGGATCCTGCAACGGAGGTTCACTTCACCGGCAACCTGATCACTAGCGCTGAGCAACAAAAGGCCATCACCGATGACCTGATCAACGTCGGCGGCTGGGGCGTTGGACTGATCCTCGGCGTAGTCTTCCTTTTCTTCTTGCGTTTCCGTGCGCTAATCGCGATCGGAATCACGATCGGCGTCGGTTGCCTCTGGTCGTTCGCCTTCGCCTACCTCAGCGTTGGGTACCTCAACATGGCGACCGGCTTCCTCGCCTCAATCAT
>JAGQIY010000350.1 GCA_020430865.1 Myxococcales bacterium | reverse complement strand
GTTTATCCGCACGGAGAAGGCAAACTTCCCAGTCGCGGCAATGTGCAAGGTAATGGGCGTATCTCGCTCTGCCTTCTACGCCTGGCTAGAACGCAAGCCTAGCGAGCGCGAACGACAGCACGAGGCCCTGAGGGATCCCCTCATCTGGCCGCTTGATTTTCGCATTTGATCGAATTTGTGTGATCGCGGTACGTCGAACCTTGGATGAGCGACGTAGACCGTACGAAGTCCGAGGATCGGGTGAACCTGGCGAAGCTCTCGCCGGAGGCGGTACACCGCTTCGTTCACGATTTGGTTGGTGGAGACATGCACGCCAAGCGAGTTCTCTCGCTGGCGAATGGTGTCGTTGGGGTGCTGCATTCAGCAGCGCTGGCGATCCACCTGATCGGGTACGGATTTGCGACTGCGTGCGGGAAGAACACGAAGCACGCGGTCAAGCAGGTTGACCGCTTGCTCAGCAACTCCGGGATCACGCTCTCCGTCTGGTTTGCGAAGTGGGTAGAGTACGTTGTTGGCGACCGAAAGGAGATTCAGGTGGTTCTCGATTGGACCGAGTTCGAGCCTGATGGCCAGTCAACGATCGCGCTGTATATGCTGACCCGGCACGGCCGCGCGACTCCGCTGCTTTGGAGAACCGTGCGCAAGAACACGCTAAAGGACCGCCAGGGGAGCTACGAGGACGAGATCATCGAGTTCCTGCACGAGACGCTACCAGCGGGAACCCAAGTCACCCTGATTGCAGACCGGGGTTTCGGCGATCAAAAGCGCTATGCGCATCTGGAGGTTCTTGGCTGGAGCTACGTCATTCGTTTCCGTGAGAATATACTCATCGAGGACGTGACGGGCACCAGAAAGCCGGCGAGCGAGTGGGTGCCCAGCAACGGACGCGCGAGAAGCTGGAACCGGCAAGGGTGACGGCAGACCGCGCGGAAGTACCAGCTGTGATCTGTGTCAAACGGAGGAACATGCAGGAAGCATGGTGCCTCGCAACCAACCGCACCGACCTGGACTCCAACAACATCGTCAAGCTCTACGGTCGACGCTTCACCATCGAAGAGACGTTCAGAGATCAGAAGGACATCCACTTCGGCTTCGGGCTGTCAAGTACGCACATCGGTGATCCCATCCGCCGCGACCGGCTACTCATGCTGGCGGCGATGGCACAGGCATTGCTCACCTTGCTCGGTGCCGCCGGTGAGGCGGCCGGTCTTGATCGCATGCTCAAGGTGAACACGGTCAAGCGTCGATCCCTGCTACGTCAGGGAACTTTCTGGTTTCACGCACTGCCCAACATGCCGGATGAGCGGGCCCATATCCTTGTGGAATCATTTGACAAGATTCTCGCGGAGCACGCGTTTTCCCGCGATGTACTCGGGACGATATGAGGGGATGCTTCAGCCAGCCCACCCCTGTGCCCTCGTATCTGGGACCAGCGTAGACGTGGACGCACTACCAGACGACGCCTCGTTCATCCCAAGCTCCGCTGCAGCCTTACCCAAGTTGGCCAGCTCGGATTCGTCGATGAGCCATTCCTCGTCGAAGTGGTTGACGTGATCCGTGTGGATAATGCTGACCTTGCCAGGGGGCGCCGGGGCAGGCTTCACGATCCTTTTCAGCAGGGCATCCTCTGCTGGGTCGGGCAGTTCGTCCGGGAGAACCCTTGGTTCCGCCTGGTCTGCCGCCGTGAAGGATCGGAGGAAATGTTTCTCGACGTTCAGCTTGGGAAGCATAGCGGCCACCTCCTCCTGCGCTGCCCGGCTTGGCGTTCTGGCTAACGCACGCACGTCCCTAGATTCGTCCGCTCCCGAGCACGCCATAGCGGCCACGCCGGCCACGCCCAAGAGAAGGGGCACTGTTTTCCTCATCGAAACCTCCGTTGTCTGACTGTTGTGCGCGTTGTGCGCCTCAGGGACGCTATGGGAGCTTTCGGTTTAATTGCTGCGCCCGTCAATACAAATGGAGCGATTCCACGCGGTCTCATAGAAGTGGCATAACTTCACGTGGCCCCGCCTTCCGGAAGCTCGCTCTTCTGTGGGGGGTTGCGGAGCCTCATCCGCTGCGGGATAGTAGCGACATGAAGACGACTTGGATCTTTGCTGTGGCGCTCTTGGTGGGGTGTAGTTCTGACGGGGACGATCCGGGAGGAACTGCAAACGGACTTGAGGCCTGCGGTGGGAACACCCCTGTCTACGGACGTGCTGCCTTGGGGGACTGCCTAGGGGCCGACGCCCCCGAAGTCATTGCGTGCGCAACCAGCTCCGAGGGGGACCCGGTCACGGTCTGCGCCGAGAAAGACGGCAAGAAGTATTGGGGTGGCGTTCGGGGCACGTTTGAACTCGCCGCAGGCTTTTCGGCGTGTTCGGAGCCTCAGCCTTTGCTGTGTGAATTCGCCGCCTGTGCGAGCACAAAGGCGAGCTTCTCCTCCACCTGTTCTCTAGCCGACACCAAACAAGAGTGGGCATGTGGCACTTCGGACCTCGACGAGAACTGCTGCCTGCGGACCACCTGCACCGGTAATGAAGACTGCGGAAGCGGAGAGCATTGCGAACAGGTTGACACGATTGATTCACGCACGTGCTATCTCGACTCCAATCAGACCTGCCAGTGTGCTGGTCAAACCGGAGGACTTGGGGCGATGGTGTGCGTGCCCGATTGATCGCCCAATCCGCTCACCTTCCAATCACCCCAAAGGGGTGATTCGTTTTTGTGGTCACTTCACCAGAAGAGCCACCAGCTTCACCACCTCCGGCAACCAAGTCGGAGCAGTCGTAGCTAGCAGCACGAGGACGGCGCCCCACCTGCCGGCCTTCACGAGTGACTTCTGAGCATCACCCGCGCATCGCTGACGGCCTCCTTCACCTGGCCGTGGAGCTTGTCCAACCGCTCGTCGTGCTCGGCATGCTCGGCATCCTTGGTGTGGAGACCATCAAGCTTCGACTCGATGCGGCCAAGGGTTTCCTCTCGCTTCGACTCGGCATCCTCCAGCTTGGTGATTCGCCGGCCCTGCTCCTGGAGGCCAGTGATCACTTCGTCACGGATGTCTCTCAGCAGTCCATAGAGGACCTCGGGATCGTTCTTGATGGCCTCGGGTGGGTCCGTCGGTAGGTGATCGATCAGCGACGCCGGGAGGCTGCTCAGAATGCCGCATGGCACAATCCCCGGCGGGGCGCTTCCTGAGCCGCGAACGAGCCTGAAACAAGGGCGGCCCGCGGTTGGGCGGGCAGGCGATGGGGTGACAGAGCTGAGCGGTTCGGCGATGCCGACGGTG
>JAGQIY010000349.1 GCA_020430865.1 Myxococcales bacterium | reverse complement strand
GCGGAGCTAGGGCCCTGGAGCTCGCTCAGGAGACGCCCGAGGCGCAGCTTGTCGGCGATCCCCAGCAAGCTCGTGGACAGGAGCGACGCCGCTCCCATGGGCAGCTTGTGGTAGCGGCCCCCCAGCGTCGCTGCGGCGCGGGGCCGAGGGAGGCTTCCCCGCACCTCGATGCCGAGACCCTGCAGGCCGCGGCGCGCGGCGCCGGACGCGTAGAGCGCATGGGGTCCCAGCTCGAGCACGTAGTCTCCGACCAGACGACTCGCAGCGCGTCCGCCCAGGGTGGTCGAGCGTTCGTACACGCCGACGCGGACGCCCGCCCTGCCGAGGGCCACCGCTGCGCTGAGCCCCGCGAGGCCTCCGCCCACGATCGCGACCTCCAGATCTCCGTTTCTCTCGCCCATCGTCCGCTCCTCTCGTCCGCGCGGGATGAACTCCGGCGCTTCGTAGGCTCCACGCGCGGGGCCAGCGAAAGGTTACGGGCGGCGCTGCGTTCCTGGCACAGCACGTTCCCAGCGGCGCTGCCGTCCAGCGCTGCTCGGGGCGCAGGCGCTCCCAGGGCGGGGGTCGGGGGAGAGGCGCGCTGGCTTCAGACCATTTGCTCCGGGTGACCGCTGGCCTTGCGCGGAGCCGCTCGGAGCACCCTCACCCCAAAATCCATGCGGATAAACGCGAACATCGCCAGCAGGATCGCGATCACGCCAGCGCCCGCGAGCCAGCGGTTCGGCTCGGCGCGTTCGTAGACCTCGCCCTGCCCGACCGGGATCTCCACGTGTTGCTCCACTGGTAGACCAAACTTTTCTGCCAGGAGCTTGATGCGGGACATGTGGATGACCGGAACATCACGCTTGGCGAAGCGCAGCATCACCGAATCCTCCAGGTCTTCCCCCCGCGGCGGGCGTGAATTGAGCCCCGGCTTGAACTGCTTCTTTCCCACGTGGGTACCGACCGATGCCGAGCCGCCCCCCACGTTGATGTAGGCGCGGATGGCGCGATCGCCCGCGACGCGATCGTAGACTTCCATGCGCTTGTCGATGGACTCGACCAGGCTGTTCGACTCGAGGCGCTGCACGCCGTTGCGCGAGATCGCTTCTTCCAGGAGCGCGCGACCCGTGTCGCTCATGCCGACTCCCCGATCGTCGATGCCACCGAGGCTCGCGGCGCTGCTGTGGAAGCCGATGAGCTTCTTCTCCATCAGCGTGGTCTCCATGTCCAGCCAGACATAGCCGACGTTGTTGGCGCCGAACTCGCTCGAGGCTGCGCTGGCGATCACGATGGGATTCGCACCCAGGGTCTGGAGTGCGGCCAGGGCGGAGGTGTTGAGAGCAGGGAAGGAGCCGGAAACGCCGACCGCCACGACGTCACCTCTCTCCACGCCTGCCTTCTTCAGCAGGTGCACCATGACAGCTGCGAAGTTCGGGTTCGTGCTCGTGAGCTTGGCGTCGATGTACCCGGTGTTCGACGTGACCGGGGTGATGCTGGCGCCGATCATACCCGTCTCGGCAGGGTCCAGCCGGTTGTCGATCACGATGGCGCGCTTGATCTTTTCCTGCTTGATCGCCGTCATGCAGTCGCGAGCGAGGCGCGCCGCAGCGAGCTTCTCGCTGTACCACGGTTGCTTCTTCACCTGGGGAAACAGGCGGACCGCCGAGAACGCCAGCACTGCTACCAGGGTGATGAGCAGGAGCGCAGCGCGCGAGACGCCCTGTGGCCTCCAGTAGAGCTTCTTCATGAGCCGAGCTCTGCCCCCACGACCGCGACCAGGACCAAGCGCACCACGATGGACGCGGTGGTCATCGCCGCCAGTGTCTCGATCACTCCCTGCCTATCCAGCCAGATCGCGATCAGCCCGGGGATGATGTATCCGATGACGTGGATCTCGGGCCCGCCCATGGCGACACCTGGCAGGTTGCGCAGCAGCATGCCGGTGATGTAGCCGAACAGGATCATCAGCACGGTACGGCGTCGCCCGTACACCACGACGAACGCGCTGATCGCGTGGACGATGATGAAGGTGACGAAACCAGCCGCCACCGTGGCGACCACATCCATGGGCCTGGCCAGCGCGAGCGCGAGATAGCCGGGGACGATCATGCCGCCCGCGGCGATGCCGAAGGCTTCAGTGAACAGCAGGCTGACGGCGAGCCCGATGCCGACGGAGAGCGGTAGTAGTTCGAGGTTCAAGATCGCGGTCCCATGCGACGCCCAGGGCATCGCCAGTCAACTATCCCAGTACGTTTCGCCGGTCGATTCGCCGCACCGACTCCAGTTCGTCCCAGCTCGCGCTGGAGGGGGGCGGGCCGTCTCCCCGCGGCGAGACGTAGGACCGGTTGTGGAAGTAGCGGACCAGGCTGAGGCCCTGACCGCCGACGTTGCCCATGCCCATCACCAGCGCAGAGCCCGGGATGAGGTCGATCACGCGCTCGAAGAGCTCGTCTGTAGCGAGTCCTTCGGCGAACACCAACTTGGTGGAGTCGAAGCCGAGGCGAGAGGCCTCGCGCGCGAAGAGGTAGGTACCGGTGCCCATCAACACCACGTGATCGGCCTGGGGCCAGCTGACGAAGCTCCTGGCCAGCTCCTTCGAGCGATCTGGGCGATCCGCGCGGCAATTGAAGATGGCGATGCGCTGGGCGCGATCCGCGTACTTCTTGCACGTCGAGCGCCAGATCTGTTCGGTGCTCACCGGGTCGTTCGCCGCAAAGCCATTCACGAACGCGATCGCGCGACCGAAGAAGTCCAGCTCATGCTCGGTCATCGCGCCCGGGTCGGGGCTCGCTTCCCACATGCCCCGCAGGGCGACCTGGCGCTCCACTCCAAGCGACTCACACACCTTCAGCGCCAGCGCGACGTTGTCCGGGTGTTCGGTGTACTTGAAGCCTGCGAGTTCCTCGGCCTGGATGCTGGCGACGTCCGCGTCGCTCAGGCGGTGGAGTTCCGCTTCGCGGTCCTCGGCGGCGGCCTCGAGCTCCGCGATGTGGTCCTTTTCCGCAGTGAAAAGCTTGCCCCTGACTGGGGTCATGCCAGCCAGCGCGCGCGCGACCTCCCTGGCGCCGGGCCCCATCACGTCCAGGTGGTCTGGTCTGGCGTTCGTGATCACGGCGTGGGTGGCACGCACCAGCTTGGATTCGCACAGGCTCTGCAGCTCGGGTTGCAGCGCCATGCACTCGATGACCAGCACCTCCGAGCCAGCGTACGCGGCTGTCGCCACGATACGCTTCTGCTCGATCACGTTCGCGCCGGATGGGCGATAGATGGGCACCTCGCGCCCATCGGGGAGGATCATGCGCGCCAGCGTGCCTGTGGTCTTCGCGCAGGTTCGCCGGCCACCCGCGCGCAACCCGGCAGCTATCAGCCGGACCACGCTGGACTTGCCACGAGTGCCGTTGACGTGGATGCGGACGGGGATCTTGTTCAGGTTGCGGCGATGCCACCAGAGTTCGATCGCCCCGAGCCCCACCAGCAGCAGGGTCACGGCTAGCAGGAGCTCGCGGCCGCCCATCGTCGACGACCATACACGCAGAAA
The DNA here is from genome assembly GCA_020430865.1 of Myxococcales bacterium. The sequence goes on along the minus strand of JAGQIY010000349.1, from coordinate 5,214 downwards.
CGCGAGCACGGTACCCACCGGCTCGCGTCTTGCGACAGGGCGACTCCGACAGTGGTCGACGTCGCTCAGCTCACCAGGGGAACCACTGCCCAGGCACCTTCTGCCACGCGGTGGGTCGCGCGGGGTCGTTGTCCGGAATCACCAGGGAACCAACGAAATCGGCGTGTTCGTACACACCTCCGATGGTCTTCGCGATGGCGTCCAGATCCCTCTCCGCGACCACGCCGTTGCTGGTCGCCTTGTAGAACTGGACGGTGATGCGGATCGGGAAGCTCGGATCGCGCTCGAGGCGCAGGCCGTTGCCTTCGATGAACGGCCCCTTCTTCGGGCCGTGACCGAGCACTGCTTGCTCCACGTCGCTGGCTTCACCTTCGGAGTCTTCCATCGGCGCGGACTTCATGGCGCCTCCAGCAGCCATCGGCGCTTCAGCCATGGGAGCCGGTGGGGGCAGGGCGCCGCCCAGGCGTCCCCGGTTCTTGTGCTTCAGTGGGACCTGGATCAGGAACAGCACATCAGCGCCCTTCTGCAACGCAGAGCGATCGTCTGCGGTCTTCGGCCCGCCTTGAGCGGCGATGCGCTTCTCGACGTCGCTCTTGCGCTCGGCGGTGAAGGGCGCGCGCTGCCCTTCATCGTTGAAGTACAGTTCCTGGCCCCAGCCGCGGATCGTGCCGTCCTCGGGGCGATTTTCTACCACGGAAATGCTGGTGCCCTGCCGCGTCGCGAGGATCGTGAGCACCGCCGGTGAACCAGGGGCTGACTGGTAGTTGAACACCACGGGGTTGAACTCCGCCTTGCCCTTCTTCGGGATGGGCAGGAAGACCGCCTGCGCGCTCATCAGGTAGTGAGAGTCGCGGCCTGCCGTCAGGTCGCCGCTGCCCAGCACGCTGCTGGGCTCCGAGAGGAAGCTCCGGAGGTTCTTCAGCACGCTCTTCAGCGGCACGCTCTTGAGCTTGCCTGGATGCTTCTGATTGCCGACGCGCAGCAGGAACTTGTCGGCCCGCACGTCGCCGGTGCGGTCGGTGAAGTTGGGGAAGCGGATCACGGGCATCAGGGCCGTCGTGTCGCGTTGTTGCCCTGCGGGAACGTAGCGCACCTGGAGCGTCACGTCGCTGATGTTGGGGCCGAGCGCGGAGCCCTGAGCGCGTCCGGTGTCTTCCCAGGTCACGTCGAGCAGGCTCAAGCCGCGCCGCCGCGTCAGCTCCTGGACGCGCGAGTCGCTGACCATGTTCACGACCTTGTTGACCACCTCCGCGTACTGCGGATCGTTGGGGGCGCCGACGATGCCCCACTCATCGGGATCCTGTTCTGGGTCTTCGCCCTCGGCGACGGTGAGCGTATTCGCGGAGCCGGTGGCCACCGGCTGAGGACTCGCTTGGGGCGGTGGCGTCGGGTTCGACGCACAGGCGCCGAGCAGTCCAAGGCCCACGAGCCAAGCCAGGGTCAACGAGCACTTGCTGCTTGATTTCTTCATCGCAATCTCCATACGCGCCAGAACGCTTGCGCGCCGCTTGCGCTTACACGTCTTCCGCCCCTCGGTCATCGATCGCGTCGCAGGTGCTCGACGCTGGAAAAACGAACGCCCACGTTCTCACCGTGGGCGTCCGCGTCGTCAATGGGCGCGCGTTACCGCCAGCCCCAGCCCCTCACAGGCACGAGTCGCGACTTGAAGCCGATGTCGACGATGCCGAGCGTTCGCCGCTGCCCATCCAGGGTGAACGGGATCTCCTTCTTGGTGCCGGCGACGGTCACCGTCACGGTGCCGCTCACCGGCCCGGCGCCGCTCGCACGGACCACCTCGACCACGTACTCACCGGCCTTGGCGCCTCGCAGGGCGAGGCCCTCCCGGCTGGTACTGGTCACGTCCGTGGCTGTGATGACCGAGCGCGTCGGCGCGCCCAGCCAGGAGACGCGGTGTCCGTCAGGGTGCAAGAGCGCCAGGTCCAAGTCCGAGTTGCCGCCGCTCCAGGTAGCTTCCACGCGGAAATCTCCGGAGAGCTTCTCTTCGTGGGAGAGCTTCTTGGCCAGGGCCTCGGCGCTGTTCTTGACGCGCGTGTCCGCTGAGTCGAGCATGCGCTCGGCCATCCAGCTGACGCCCGTCTGGCGTGCACAGCTGACTGCCTCGGCCAGGAGCTTGGGATCTCCGTTCTTGATCTGGGCGATAGCCAGGCTGAACCGACAACCCTGCTCGGGGCGTCCCTGCCAGCGGAAGAGGCGAGCGAGGCGCTTCTGGCCCGCGACGTCGTCCGGGCGCACGTCGATCACGCTTCCGAGCAGGCGGATGGCGCGCTCCCGTTGACCGTCCTCGGCGAGGAGATCTGCCCGCGCGGTGAGCGCCTCGGGATCCAGGGGATCCTTCTCGGACCACTGGTCCGCGACACCGCGCGCCCGATCCAGGTTGCCGCTCATCGCGAGGAGGTTGAACAGCTGCTTGACCGCGTTGCGTCGGTTGCCGTCGGTCTGCACCTCGCGATCCGCCTCCGCGATCTTCTCTGGGGTCGCCGCCTTGGGCACCAAGCGGTCGGTCACGATGGTTCCCGTGCGCTCGAAGACCCGCCGCATCGGGACCATGCGACGCGGGGGGCGCCAGCGGTCACGGGGCGGCTCGTTGAACACGTCGCCTCCCCACGGATTCCTTGGCTCCTCGGCACGCTCACGCTTCGGTGCGGGTTTCGCGGCGGGACGCTGAGCCAGCGGGGGACTCGCGGGCGCGGGCACGCTGGTCGGCGCCGGCGCGCTGCGTGCGAAGCCACCGCCGCCGGCGATCGCGCCGGAAGAGCCGAGCCCGATGCTGCCTTCGGCATTGTCCGCCAGCGGCGACTCGCCGGCCTCGTCCTCCGCACCGCCGACGTCCAGATCGCCGCTGGCGCTCACGGCCGTCGCGTCTTCCTCTCCGCTCCAATCAGGCAGCGCTCGGCTGTTGTCGAGGCCGAACGCCTTGAACATCGCAGGGCTCTCCAGGACCAGCAGCGAAGTGAAGCGGCTGGCGACGTCGAAGCGCTGCGAGAGCTCCACGGCCTCCTTGCGGGCCTCGGCGCCCGTCTCTCGCTCGAGATCCGCGATCTTCGCCGAGGCGAACAGACGGGGCACGAACGTGTTTCCTCGCTCACTGCTCGCCCCGAGCTGCAGCGGGTAGCGCTGCTCGAAATCCTTGCCGCCGACCTTGCCGCGCAGCACGACCGAGCCCGACACCGAGTCTCCCGCCATGCGCGCGAACACGAGCTCCTCGCCCCCGGCCACGATGCTGTCGAGCTGCTTCGGAGCAACCTCGGTCAGCCCCGAGGGCAGCTCCACCCGCACGTCGGAGAGGGAGCTGCCGTAGGTCGCGCCGAGCACCGCGAATGCGGCCTCGGACAGACGCTGGCCCGGCACGAATGGCAAGACGACACCGCCGCCGGCGCGGGACAGCGCACCCAGCGTGTCGAGATCCGAGTCGGTGCCGATAGCGACCGTGGTCACCGTACCGTCGCCCGACGGCACGCTGCGCTTGACCCATTGCTCGATGTAGGCCGGCTTGATGGCGCCTACCGTGGGGGTACCGTCGCCGATGTAGATCACGCGAAGACTGCGCTGGGGATCCCGAGGAACTGCCTGCCGTGCGGCATCGATCGCCGCGCAGACGTCCGAGCCGCCTTCGGGGGCCTCGGCCTCCAGGAACTTCTTCGCCGCGACTGCAGTCGCGCCGCCCGGAGGAAGCAGTCCGCCAGCCATCGTGCGGCAGCTCTGGTCGCAGGCGAGCACCGTCACTCGGTCCTGCCCATCGAGCTCGCGGATCACGCGCGATGCCAGGGCCGCAGCGCGTTCATAGCGCTCGCCGTACATCGAGCGACTGGAGTCCACCACCACGGCGAAGTCTCGCTGGACCCCCTCGAGCGCGCGGGGGAGCTTGGGGCGCAGCGCGAGCGCGACGTACGCTGCGTCGTTGGGCGTTCCGCCATCGCTCTTTGCCTGCGTGCCCTCGAGGTCTTCCGCGGTGGGCTTGTAGGCCCAGGCGGTCAGCTCCCGATCGCGGTCCGGGAGCGCGTACTCGACCACCAGATCCCCAGCGGGGCGGAACTTGCTGGCGTCGAAGCTCTTCCTCGTGGAACCGGCCTGGGCGGTCTCCGAGCCTAGCTCGTAGCCCACGCTGCGCACACCGAAGCTCGGATCATTGCCTCGCACCTGGAGGTCGATGCCGAAGCGATCCACCTCGGTGGTGCCGCTGGGATCGTGGGCGAGGGGATAGGTGTAGCGGCGCACTCCGCCGGTCGGCTTGAGCACCTGGGTGTAGGCGAGCACCACTCGCCGCGAGCCGCGCTTCGGGATCGGGAAGATGCGCAGCTCGAAGCGACCGCCGCGCTGCCACTCGAGCAGCGCCGGATCCCGCCAGGGGCCCGGGACCCAGATGATCTCGTCCCGGATGTGCTTGCGCGCTTGCGGCGCGGCGTTGACGATGCTGCCGCGCCAGATCGCGGCAGCCCGCTCGCGATCCACGAAGGCGCCTTCCTCCAGCTTGCCATCGACTTCCAGCGCGAGGCGCTCGATCTTGGCATCCGGAGGGATTGGGAAGCGGAAGATGCCTTCGAGGGTCTCGTCGGTCTCGTTGCTGAACACCTCCTCCACCTCGGTGCGCGCGAGCTGGCCGACCACCCGCACCTTGACTTGGTGAGAGGTGAGGCGAACGGCTCCCTTGCGCTCGTTCTTCTCTCCCGGCTTCTTCGCTCGCAGCTCTCCGAGGCCACGCACGTCGTGCTGTTCTCGTTCGTCGGGATCTCGCAGATCGCTCCACGCCAGGGCTTCCCCCAACGTGGGCGCGCTGGCCGCGTAGGGTGGGATCCCCTCATCGAGTCGGCCCTCCTCGCCCGCGTGCACGATGACCTCGCGTCCGCGAGTGTCCATCAGCTTGACCGCTCCGCGGCTCACGTCGACGCTGGTCGACTTGCCCAGCGCGGTGACGGCGAACTTGGTGCCCAGCACCTCGATCTTGCCTTGCGGCAACGTCAGGTGCGCGAGCTTGCCCTCGATCTTGGCGACGTCGGCCGCGACGCGACCGCTCACCACCCTGGCATGTCGCGGCTCGCCGGCCACCAGCGCCACCTCGGTCGAGCGATCCAGGGTCAGCCAGCTGCCGTCAGACAGCTCGAGCTTTGCTTGCGTGTTGCCGTCGGTGCGCAACACGCGACCTGGCTCCACCTGGGCGTCGGCCTTCACCGCGTTGCAGTTGGCGCCTTCGGCGTC
>JAGQIY010000027.1 GCA_020430865.1 Myxococcales bacterium | reverse complement strand
CGGCGAGACGCTGCGCTGTGACCTGCTCGAGGTGGACTACTCGGGCAAGCGTGCCAAGTGGCTGCTCGAGTACGCCGTGAAGGAGTGAATCGGCGCTGCCTCACCCCCAAATCCGGGTGCTATGCGTTGCGCCGCGACAGCCAGCCGTGGATCCAGAGTGTCTGGAAGCAGCGGGTGGGCGCCGAGAAGCCCGCGGCGGTGAGGTGGTTCTCGACGACCTCCGCGGGGCTCACCGCGACGTGCTGGCCGATTGACTCCAGCATGCGGTCGACGTTCTCGGACGTCGTGTCGTTGTAGATCCAGGCGCGGCGCCAGAGCTCCGTCAGCGCGTCGCCGGGAGCGTGGGACAGATCCGCCGACACGAGCGGTGCGTTGGGTTTCAGGCGCCTGGCGATGGCCTCGAAGAACGCCGTGCGCGCGGCTTGATCCACGAGGAACTGAGACACCAGGAGCGCCGTGGCGCCGTCGAAGGAGCCGCCGACATCCAGGGTATCGGTAGTTCCGTGGTGAAACGTGCAGCGCTGGGAGATGCCTGCGGCTTCGCAGCGCGCCTTGCAGCGTTCCAGCATCGGCTCCGAAGGTTCGACGGCGGTGAAGTGCCAGCCAGGGAAGGCCTCCGCGAGGTACAGCAGCTCGGCGCCCGTGCCCGCTCCGACGCACAGGAGGCGCGCCTCACTGGGGAGCTCGGTCAGCGCCAGCCGCGTGACCAGCTGGAGCGCGTCGCGGAACACCGCGAGCTTCTTGAAGCGGTCGTCGTAGGCGTCGGCAGCGGCTTGGTCGAACATCTGGTGACTCATGCCCCGTAGCGTAGTGCCGCCGGATCGCCACACCCAGGGCTGGGTTTTGGATGCAGTCGGCCGATCTTCGGATCGGCGCGCGTGGTGGGTTGGTCGCGCGATGCCGTGCGCCACGGGAAAAATGCCCGGACGCCGACTTTCCAGGCGGTTTTTGGAGTTGTCGCGCCTGGCACATCGGTTGCTGAACCCCTGGGCTCAACCTGCTCGACACGGAGAAGGACATGAAGCTGAGACTGAACTACCTGACGATGGCGGCGCTGCTGGGGCTCGTCGCCTGTGACAAGCCGGACCCGGCGCCGACATCCGTCGCGCCAGCCGAGACGGAGCGGCCCTCGGCGGCGGAGACGACGCCACAAGATCGCGCTGACACCAGGGCGGAGATGACCCACGAAGCGCCGAGGTCGGACGAAGACGAGCGAGCGGGAGAGCGGGAAGCCGAGGCAGAGTTCGAATCGGTACCCAACATGAAGATCGCGGGGGAGGCCGAACTGCACGAGACGAAGAGCGGAGGGGTGGAGATCGAAGTCGAGATCTCGGGGGCACCCGTCGGCAAGAAGGGGCTGCACATTCATCAGACCGATGACTGCAGTGCGATCGCTCAGAAGAGCATGGGCGGACACTTCGCGCCGAAGGATGAGGAGCATGGCTTGCCAACGGCGAACGAACATCACCTGGGAGATCTGGGGAACATCACCATCGCCGAGGACGGGGAGGGCAAGCTGAAGATCACCATCCCGAGCGCGAACCTGAACCCGGCTGACCCGAAGAGCTTCATCGGCAAGGCCATCGTGCTGCATGAAGCCGACGACAAGGGTACGGGCAAGAGCGGCAACTCGGGCAAGCCGATCGCCTGTGCGCCGATCAAGGCGAGCTAGCGCCCCGCTCGTGGACTGGCGTTCCGGAAAACTTTTCTTGGCTCACTCGCTCCCTGGAGAGGTTTTCCGGAACGCCTGAGGCGGTTGCTTCCGCTCGGAACTATATTGCGCGCTCGAGGGCCACGGTTCTGCTGGAGCGCGCGATGGAAACGGCTAGAGTCCCGGCCAGCGAGGCTCAGCATGTTTCAACCGAAGACGATCATCGAACCCTTTCGCGCCAAGGTCATCGAACCGCTGCCGTTGCCCTCCCGGGAGGAGCGGGTGGAAGCGGTCGAACGCGCTGCCTACAACCTGTTCGCCGTGCCTGCGCAGGCGGTGATCATCGACTTGATGACGGACTCGGGAACCTCTGCGATGAGTCAGGAGCAGTGGGCGGGCATGCTGCGTGGCGACGAGTCGTACGCCGGGGCCCGCTCGTTCTATCGCTTTCAGAGCGCCGTGCAGGAGCTGACCGGGATGAAGCACATCATCCCGACTCACCAGGGGCGCGCCGCGGAGAAGATCCTGTTCAGCACCGTGGCCCGCGCCGGCCTGACGGTTCCCGCCAACACCCACTTCGACACCACCCGCGCGAACGTCGAGCACACCGGCGCCGAGGCGCTCGACCTAGTGATTCCCGAAGGTAATGACCCGAGCGCCGAGCATCCGTTCAAGGGCAACGTCGACGTGCCCCGCCTCGCGGCGTTCCTGAAGCAGCACCACGCGGAGGTGCCGCTGGTGATCGTCACCATCACCAACAACAGCGGTGGTGGACAGCCAGTGAGCCTGGAGAACCTGCGCGCGGTGCGCGAGGTCCTGGCGCCCTACGACATCCCGCTGTTCCTCGACTGTGCGCGTTTCGCCGAGAACGCCTGGTTCATCAAGCAGCGCGAACCCGGCCAGGGCGAGCGCAGCCCCAAAGACATCGCCCAGGAGCTGTTTCGCCTCGCCGACGGCGCCCTGATGTCGATGAAGAAGGACGCCTTCGGCAACATCGGTGGCTTCCTCGCGCTCAACGACGACGCGCTCGCCGAGCAGTGCCGGAACCTCTTGATCCTCACGGAAGGATTCCCGACCTACGGCGGCTTGGCGGGGCGCGACCTGGAGGCGCTGGCCATCGGCCTGGAGGAGGTGCTCGATCCGAACTACCTCGGCTATCGCATCGCGAGCACCGAGTATCTCTGGAAGAAGCTCGATGAGCGCGGGATCCCGCTGCTTCGACCGGCCGGCGGCCACGCCGTGTATCTCGACGCCCGAGGTTTCCTGCCTCACTTGAAGCCGACGGAGCTCCCCGGACAAGCCCTGAGCGTGGCGCTCTATGTCGAAGCCGGCGTGCGCTCCGTGGAGATCGGTACGGTGATGTTCGGCAAGCGCGACGCCAGCGGCGCGCTCTTGCCAGCGCCGATGGATCTCGTGCGGCTCGCCATCCCTCGACGCGTCTACACCCAGAGCCACATCGACTACGTCGCCGAAGCGGTGATCCACCTGTTCGCGGAGCGCAGCAGGCTCGGGGGTATGCGCATCGTGCATGAACCTCCGGCCCTGCGCCATTTCACCTGCCGCTTCGAGCCCGAGGGGTGGAGCGTGGCTTGAGTCACCGGCGGCGGGCGCTCAGGCCGCGCCGCAGCACTTCTTGTACTTCTTGCCGCTTCCACAGGGACATGGCGCATTGCGCTCGACCTTGAGCGGAATGGAGGGCTGAGCACGGCCAGGCATGCGCCCTCGATTGTCGAGGTAGACGCTCTCGAGGAGCCTCCCGAGGTCGCTTCGCGCGTCCGCCAGCCAGGCCTGCTTCTCTCGTGTCTCCAGCTCGGGGTGGGAGAACACGGTTTCGTCCCCGAGCGCTTGCATGGTGACGTGGAACTCGGCGAGCTTCGGCGCCGCGATCCAGCTCTCGTCCAGGCCGAGAATCGCGGCGTACCCGGAGCAGAACGCGCGCACCGCGTTCGGATCCTCCGCGTCGGGCAGGAGCATGCCCTCCTCCTCGAGCTGAGCGCCAACTAGCTCGTACAGGTCCAAGAGCGCGCTGAGCGCTGCTGGGCTCACCTCTGCGGGCGCGCGCCGACGCATGACCGCAGGCAGCCAGCGCGCCGCCGGGATCTGCGTGGGCATCGAGTGCACGGCCACGAACGCGCCCATGGCTTGACCGACGGTCATGCTCTGGTCGCCATCGAGCAGCGCCTTCAGCTGGTCGTAGTCGGGAGGCGGGAGATCTGGCATCGACGAGATGCTGCGCGCAAGCGAGCCGCGCGTCCAGCCTTCAGCTCAGGGACTTGACGACTTCCAGCGCGTCGTTCACGTGTTTGCCCACACGGAGCTGAGACGAGAAGGCGTGGCGCACGACGCCCTGCTTGTCGATGACGAAGGTGGCACGTCCCGGCATCAGGCCGAGGGTCGAGCGGATCCCGTAGCTTTTCCGGGCGGAACCGTCTGGGTCGCTGAGCAGGGTCATTGGCAGGTTGTGCTTCGCGCTGAAGCTCGTGTGGCTCTCGGCGGAGTCGGCGCTGATGCCGACCACCTCGGCGCCGGCCTCCGCGAAGACGTCGTAGGCGTCGCGAAAGCTGCAGGCCTCGGCCGTGCAGCCCGGCGTGCCGTCCTTGGGGTAGAAGAAGAGCACCACCGACTTCTTCCCGGCGAAGTCCGAGAGCTTGACGGACTTGCCGTCGCCAGCCAGGAGGTCGAAATCCGGGGCCTTTTGTCCAACAGCGATCATGCTCATCAGACCCGGGCTACCCCCGAGCCGTTACACGCGTTGTCCGAGTTTTCTTGATCGGGGGGGGAGGGTCAGAGCCGTGGGGCTCGTTGGGCTTTCTCTGCCGCTCTCAGGCTACGGTCGACCGCGGTGCGTAACCTTGCGCGCCCGCGATGTAGCAGCACTCGCTGGTTCTCTTCGCTGAGGTCCAGCATGCGCGCCGTCGTGGGACCATCGAAGCCCTCCACGTCGCGAAGCACCACGACCATCCGCTGGCGCTCGGGGAGCGCCTCGAGGCAGCGCTCCACCACCGCGAGCAGCTGCTTTTCCTGCAGCGCGTCCTCAGGGTCTCCCTGACCCCAGTCTCCCGGCGGTTCGCGCCACTGACCTAGCAAGAAGCCATCGTCGAGACCGCCACTTGCTTCCTGTTCGACTTCCGCGCGGCGTCTGTCGACGGATCGGCGGGTGCGCGCCCGATTGATGGCGATGCCGGTGATCCAGGTGGCGAGCCGCGAGCGACCGTCGAAGGTCTGAATGCTGCTGACGACGCGGCGCCAGGTCTCCTGAACCACGTCCTCGGCCGCCCCGTCGTCGCTCACGATGCGGCGTACGATGCTCACCAGCCGGGTGTGGAGGCTACGCACGAGCTCCCGGAACGCCGCCGCATCGCGGGCCGCG
>JAGQIY010000348.1 GCA_020430865.1 Myxococcales bacterium | reverse complement strand
TGGCTGCCTTGATGGCGCCGAGACGAATCTTGTGAACGGGCTTGTTGTTGTTGCTTGCCATTTCAGTTCCTCCTTTCTGTGAGGGTTTCCAGGGTTCTTTCACTCGTTCTGAAGAACCCGAATCCCGAACAGGAGGAACGACCCGCGAGCGGTCGGCAGCGATGGGTAGCCGAAGGGCTCTGCCCTGCAGGAGCCAGTGCCAGCTTGCCTGGCACGCTCCTGCCGGCCCCTGAGCGCAGACACGTGAAGCGGGTGACGGCAAGCAGAGACAGTGCCCGGACGCGAGGTCGCGCTTGGCGCGAAGCTGCCGTCGTGGAGAAAGCGAGACGGACAACACCGCCACGTGTCGACGGGGCAACCGCGCGAGGGAGACTGGGGAGGAGAACAGTCTCCCACCGCGACCAGATGCTCACCGTCGCGAAGGTGCTGGAGTCACGGTCGCATCTGGTTGCCGGTCCAGGGTTCGCAGAGGCAGGAGCGGTTCACCTGGCCGAACCTGGCGTGACGACTCGGTCACGCGACACAACAGTGAGCGATTTGGCGCCGCGAGTGATGGCGACGTAGAGCTCGCGAGTCGTCATGCGCTCGGGTTCGATGACAACCACGTGGTCGAACTCCAAGCCTTTGACGAGAAGTGGTGTCCCGACCGTGCGCCGATGCGCGAGGCGACCACGATGCCGCGCTCGCGTCCGTGCTTCAGTGACTGCTGCAGGCAGATCCTGAAGGGAACCGCCTGAGAGACTCCTCAGGGCCTCCCTCAGTTGGTACACGCACTCCGGCCTCCACCGAAGCCACTCTCGCTGCGCGAAGATGCCATCCAAGACTTCGAGCGCGTGCTCTGGTGTCGGTCCGGCGGCGAGGGCTTCCAACCTTCGCAAGTGATCAGTGTGGTTCCGGAACCCAGTGGTTCGTCGGCCGTCAACGATGGCCTGCACCTGGTTCTTCAGAGCTGTTCCGACGCCGGTGATGCGTTCGGCAAGGAAGCCGACAAGCGCCTCGACAACGGCTGGACCGGCCGCATGCGCCATCTGCGCCGCACAAGCCGGAAGGTCGCCATCATCGAAGCGTTCCACGACAGGCCATCGCCCGCCGAGGGGACGGGCAAGTCGCCGACAGTCGTTTGGCCACTTGAGAATCGCCACGGTCGAGTCGCCAGCTTGGACTCTCTGGCGACACGCCGCGGCAATCGCTTGGTCGTCGCCATCGTGCTCAACCCAACGGAGAGGAGCGTCGGGTGCGACGTGTATCTGACCTCTCGTTTCAAGCTGTTGTCGCGCTGAGATGAGCCACTCACCTAGCTCCTGGTTGGCTCCCGGCACGTGCCAGCGCCACGGGTGCAGGAGAGGAGGTAGGAACGTGAACGACGACTGGACGGTGGGCCACGAGACGGATGGGTCGTTGCGGAATCCGAATATCGACTGCATCGAATCCCCCACCGCCCTGCAGGGGAGAACTCTCGCCATCTCCTCCACCAGCGCGTGCTGTCGAAGACCGCAGTCTTGGTATTCATCGACAAGCACACCGTCGTAGCTGGCACCGAGCACGCGTTGACCGAGTTCCGTGGCGACAACTCGTCTTGCACCTTCGTAGGCAGCGGCCCAGTCCGGATGGGCCTCTGCATCACGCGGAACACCGGAGATGGTCGAGTAGGCCGTCGCCCAGCGAAGTGACCACCCAGCGATGGTGTCGAGATGCCAGCGTTGCGAGGGTACGCGCATGCGTTGGAGCCTCCGCTTGAGCGCGGCTACTCCGGCATGCGTGTGCGTGAGCACGAGTTGCCGACCGAATCGTGGGTCTCCCACGATGGAGCTCAAGAGCTGGGTCTTTCCACACCCAGCGGCGGCCTCGACGAAGCCTCGCGGAGCACCAAGCATCTGGTTCAAGACGTCATCCATCGTGCGCGAACGTGTCGACCTGGTCGAAGACATCACGTGTCGGGGTGCCCTTGAGGGCATCCCAGTGCGCGCAGACGATCGCACCGAGTTCGCGACCGAGAGCCCTGGTCTTGAACCAGTCCTTCTCGTGCGCGAGGCGCCCGAACTTCTGTCGGAAGACTTGCTCGTCGATGCCGTCGCTGAGTTCTGCGAGGTCAAGCCACTTGGTGGGGTCGTCGCCAAAGGTCTTGCTCTCGATACCGAGGGTCTGCGCCAGGCAGTCCCTCACACTTCGAAAACCCTTCGCGGTGGAGCGTGTCGCGAGATCGACGAGAGTCGACAGACCGTCTCGGGGTAGGTCGAGAGCCAACCGCTCTTCCGTGCACATACCGCCTGGCCACTGCAGAACCTTGGCGCCTTCCGCACGTGATGGCTTCGCTTTCGCATCGGAGTCGATGAGGAGCGCGACGTCGTAGCCAAGTCGGTGCAGCGCCCCCGCCACCTCTGCGGGCTGTGTTCCTCCACCGCCGTCAACGACGGCGACACCGCAGTAGGAGAAGCTCGGCTTGTTCTGCTGTTCCCAGAACTCGTCAAGGGCGGTCAGTATCCCCTCTTCCGTGGCCCCTTCCAGAACGACAACGCGTCGAGCAAGGAGCGCTGACGGAACCCGGCGCACAACGTACTTGATGTCGTCCGGGAGACACTCGACTGCAACAGAGTCGTCCGACGCGCGCACGGCGACGAAGAGATCTGAGGGCTCGAGCTCAGCAAGCACTGTTGGCGAGTGCGTCGTGAGAATGAGTTGTCCGCCCTCGTGAACGCCCGCGCCCTTGTTCTCAGGTGGTCTTCCACGAAGAACTCGGAGGAGCTTCCTGATTCGGTGTGGTTCGAGTCCGTGCTCGAACTCATCGACGAGCGTCAAGCCCTGCGTCGACGCAGCCTCCCGTTGCATGGCGATGGCAAGGAGGCGGCGAGTCCCCAGACCGGCTCGACGAAGGGGAACGTCACCGTCATGCAGGGAGAGCGAGCCCGACCCAATCGAGAGACTCCCGACATCGAGATGGGGTCGGTACTTGGAGTGGGCCGACACTCCGATGTCTCCAGCGAGGCGTTCCACGGCCTCGGCCGCCTCGTTGAGACGTACGAGGTCGTGCTGCTTGACGCCGGTCCTCGCTTGGCGAGTGGCCTCCGCCAGCACGGCCGTGACGGCATCGCCGCTGCTCGTGAGCCGCGTGAGTGTCGAAGTGCGGCTCCACGCGAGATGGTGGTCGACGTAGTCCCCCACGCGGAGCATTCCGAGCGCTTCGCGGTCGCCCGCCTGGAAGCGATGCTCACCTCCGTGCTCGTCGATGACGTTCCACTTCGGTTCGAGGGTCTCGTCGACACGAAGTTCGACGACGAGCGCAGCTGGTTCGCTTCGGTCCTCGGTCGACGGAATGGCTGTTCCGGACTCCTGGTCGTACACCTGCATGCAGAGACCGAACTTGGTGTCTCGGAAGAACTCCGCGGGCAGGTCCGTGAGAGTTGCTCGCACGACGATCGGCTGTGAGGTGTCGACGTTCCAGAAGTCCGCGTCGTCGAACGGGAAGTTCCAGCGCGGGGTGAGCACCCGCTCGATCGCATCAACTGTCGTTGACTTTCCGGAGTCACCAGGACCAACGATGGCCACTGTGTTTCCGATGTGGCGCCAGTCGAGTGCGCGGATGCCGCGAAAGCGTGTGATCTCAAGGCGCCGTAGCCGCATAGCGGGTCTCCTTCTTCGAGTCCGAGGAGTTCACCAGGTTGGAGCGAAATCGAGCAAGTAGAGACTCGACGATGTTTGCCGCGGCTGCCGGCTCGGCGTGGCGCGGCTCTCCGGTCACCGGGTCACGAGGGACCTTCGCTGCAGGCCGCTCCTCGCGGCCTTCGTGTGCTCGACGGATGCGAGCGTGTGCGGAGTCCTCGTCGGCCTGAGTGCAGAACTCGAAGCGCTGCGTGCGGAGCAGCCAGGCGAAGAGGCCCGGAGCGTTTCGGCTGCCGACGGCGAGCGCGTGCTCGGCGGCGGAGAAGAACCTCAGTCGCTCGGCCTCGCTGCCCGAGACGAGCTCGCTGCGCGTGGCTTCGGCGAAGAGCGCGAGGAGCCGCGAGTCGTCGCGGAGGTCCTCGAGCACGATGTGCTTGAGGGTGCTCTTCTTGAGCTTCTTCTTGGAAGAACCAGATGCCCGCGGAGCGGGGTTCTGGTGTGTACCTTCCGTAGGAAGATTCCTGTTCACTTCTATAGGGGGTGACAGGACGGGCTCGTTCTGCGGCGTCGGCGGTGTCAAAACCGGAGTGGTCCCCTCCCCCACGTCGACGGAGTTTTCCACAGGTGCGGTCGGCCGCGACCACTCGAGGTTCCAGGTGAAGCGAGCGCCGTGGCGGTTGAGAACCCACTGCGGGGTCTCGACCGACGTGAGCAGTCCGAGCTCGATGAGTTCGCGGCGGTCGCGCTTCACCGCGCGCGCGCTCACGCCGAAGGTCTCGGCGATCCAGGACGCCTTCACGAGTCCCGTGCAGCGCACCGACCTGCGTCCCCCACCGTGGAGGAGACGAAGCATGTGACCGAGGATGGTCGCGGTTCGAACGCGAGTTGTTCCCGCAAGCAGCCGCAGCACCTGACGGGGTACGGGAACAAGTGAGGAGCGACCGCCGAGGGCTTCGAGCATCTCGTCGAGGTCCTCGGGCTCGTCCTCGGGCGCGAGGAACTCGAGAGCAGTGCGGGTGCCACGAAGGAGTCCCGCGCGCTCGAGCTCGCGCACTGCACGTCGCGCGCTCCCCTCTCCCCCACCGGTCAAGCGCTCGAGTTCGGCAGCGGTGAACTTCGGAGTGCGACCGGCTTCGAGCCAGCGTCGACGCTCGAGCACCTCGTGACAGGCGAAGTAGGCATTCATCGCCCGGCGCGAGATGCGCCCGGCGACGAAGAACGTCCAGACGAGACACAAGTCCCGTGCTTTGATCAGACGATAGCCTCCTTGAGGCTTCGTCTGCGCGTCTTGGCTCCACCAAGCGCGCCTTGCTGACCGCTCCATCGGCGACCCCTCCCAAGTGGCGGGAGTGGAGGCTTCGAGGTTGGTGCAGAGACAAAGGTCCCCCACCTGCGCAACTCGAACGCCGTTGACGGGAGCTGTCGGAGCGGGTACTGTGTGGTTGTTGACACCGCCGGACGTGACCCGCTCCGGCTCTGCAGCTCCCGCTTGGGCGTTCCAGGCCCAGCAGAAGAAGGCCAGCCCTGCCAGGCTGGCTTTTTTCGTTAGGTGGCTACGCGTCTATCCCAAGCCTTGCCCCTCCCGGGGTGATTCAACTGAAGTTTGACCATCCACAACCTTGGTCTCGTGGCCGCCCGCCACGAGATGACCCAAGGTATTGTGGTTCAATCTAGTTGAACCGCCTCGAGCGAGATGCGGCAAGAGGGAAAGTGAGGGCTGGCAAGGGGTTGGAGTGCCTGTATGCCTGTATGCAGGGAGAAGCGACCAGTTCTCCCGGGACAACCGCAGACCTCCCCCACCCGCTTGATTGTCCCTGTATGCCGGCACTGAATATGACCGGTATACAGGGACAAGGAGACTACAGGGACAAGCCAGCAAAGCCGCGATACTCCAGGGGTTTCGGCTGTCCCGGGATAACGAGAGTCGGTCGTCGGCCTGCCGGTATACAGGGATGCCGAGTATCCACCTGCCGGTATACAGGGATAGCGACTCCCGGACTGCGACAGCGTGCGGCGACTGCCTGTATACCGGGAGTCCGGGCTCGAAGATTTTTTGGCGCCGCCGCGGGCGGCCACCGTCCCGCGGGGCGGCGCGTGTGCTCGACGCGACGTGTCGTCTCAGGCGTGCGAGGTTGCCCCGTGCTGGACCTTCGATGCTCCGAACCGGCATCCGCGCGTCGAAGACGCCGCTTCGCGTGTAGCCCCCATGACCATCGCTTGTCCCGGACTACAGGGACAACGGTTTCCACACAACCCGGTATACAGGGACACGGTGGGGGTGAGTGTCACCACGGTGGGGTGGCTCTTCGGCACGCGCGCTGGGCTTCTCCCGGGACAAGCCTCGGCGGTCATGCCGGTATACAGGGAGAGGCTGGACGTCGCCGCGGGCGCATGCTTCACCCGCTCGCCGGTCGCTCGCAGCACTTGTCCCTGTAGTCCGGGACAACGCGGCGCCGTGTCCCTGTATGCCGGGAAAAGATCTTGCGGGTCTTCGGCAACCCCAGTACGGTCCAAGGTGGTAGGTGCCTGGCTGGGCGGTTAGGCACCGGTTCCGACAACTCCAGAACCGGCACGTGTGGGGGTGACCATGAAGGTCCTCGTCTGCGCCAACCAAAAGGGCGGCGCTACCAAGACATCTACGGCCGCGCACCTCGCGGCGGGCGCCGCGCTTCGCGGCAAGCGGACCGCGCTGGTCGACCTCGACGGGCAGTGCAACCTGACCGAGCTCTTCGGGTTCTCGCCCGAGGAGCTCACGCGCCAGGGCAAGTTCAGCGTGCTCGATCTGATCCTGGGGAAGAAGAGCGCCGACCAGGTGCTGATCGATCTTCCAGGCCGCTTCGGCGGCAACCTGTTCCTCATCGCGGGCAACCCCTCGGTGAGCAACGCGGGACCGACCATCGAGCTCGAGATCGCCAAGCAGTCACTCGAGCAAGGCTTCTCGACTCTCGCCGCAGAAGAACGCAAGGACGCGGTGCGGATGAACCTGCGCACCGCGCTCCAGGCTCTCGACGAATCGTTCGACCTGGTCGTCATCGATCCGCCGCCGTCGCTCGGCTTCGAACTCACCGTCGCGCTCGCCGCGGCGGACGCCTACGTCGTGCCGATGACGCCGAACAAGTTCGACCTCTCGGGCTTCAAGAAGCTCGAGGAGACGGTTCGGCTCACGAAGAAGCGCTACAACGCCGAGCTCGACTTCCTCGGCATCGTGGTGGGGCGGGTGCGCGACAACACCAAGCTGCACAAGGAGACCCTGCAGCAGCTCGAGAGTCGCTTCGGCTCGAAGTTCCTCAAGCCCTTCATCCGCGAGTCGATCCGCTTCGGCGAGTGCCCGTACCACGGGCAAACGATCTACGAGCTCGTGCCCGACGACGCGCCCGCGAACGACTACGCGGCCCTGACTGACGCGATGCTGGCTCGCCTACTGCGGTCCACCGCGGCGGCACCGGCACCTGAGCACGTCCGGCCCGACGCGGCGACCGAGGAGCGACGCCTGGTGGTGGGTGAGGGCTAGCCATGGCGGGCAAGCGCCACAAGGCAGGCCTCCCCGTAGGCATCGACCTAGGGCTGAGCCTCGGCGGCGACGGCGAGGGCCCGGCGAACCTCGGGCACTACCTCGAGTCGCCCCGGGCTGAGCCTGTCGAGCGACCGCGCCCTCCGGTGGCCCGGCGAAACGGTGACCTTCCGGCTGAGCCGAAGGTCGTCGACATCCCGCGCCCGGCGAAGAAGGAAGCAGCGCCGCAACCGCCACCGAAGCCGAAGGCAGCGGCGGCGGAGGCCGCCTCGAAACGGCGACCGCCGCGAATCGAGATCGGCTGCGACGGAACGACCAAGCAGAAGATCAAGCGCATCGTCTCGTCGCTGCGCGACGCCGGTCCGCAGGAGGACGCGAGCGCCTCGGAGTTCCTGCAGGCCTCGGCCCACCTGATCGAGCGGGTGCACCACCTCGGCCAGTACTCCAGGCTGCGCCCGCGCGGACACTGGGGGTCGGACACGGCTCGCGACTTCATCGAGACCCTCTCCGACATCTACTTTGACGCCCTCGGTGACCTCTACGTCGAGGAGCGCTGGGCCGAGATGCGGGCTCGCGTCGAACGCGAACTCGCTCGCGAACGCGAGAGCGAGTAGTCCCGGGACAACGCCGCCGCTTCTCCCGGGACACCGACTTCCGAGTTGTTCCTTGCAGGGGTGGGGGAGTGCCCGGGAACATCTTGGGGAACGACTCCGGAACGACCAGCAACCCCGATGCTCGAGGGACAGACGACCGACCAAGACGACGCCGACCCGAGTCTCCCGTTCCTACCACTCTCGGACATCGAGCCGATGCCGGAGGGTGAGCGGTGGCTCGTCGAGGGACTCCTCTCGAGGTCCAGCATCGCGGTCCTCGCCTCGACGCCGAAGACGGGGAAGACCTGGGTCGCGTTGGCGCTTGCGGTGGGGGTCGCATCCGGAACGCCGGTCCTCGGGCAGTTCCACGTCCCGGCTCCGGGCAGGGTGCTTCTCTTTCCTGCCGAGGACGACGCTCGGGTGATTCGCGATCGCGTCGAGTCGCTCTGCCGGGCCGAGCAGCTCGAGCTCGGGCGGTTACCGATCGACCTCATCACGGCCGACCGACTGCAGCTCGACGAAGCAGCCGACCGCGCCCGTCTCGAGGCGCTCCTGCGCGCTCGCCGACCGCAGCTGCTCGTGCTCGATCCGCTGGTGCGTCTCCACTCGGGTGCTGAGAGCTACTCGGGCCACGTCGCCGAGCTCTTCGGCTACCTGCGCACACTTCAACGCCGCTTCGAGCTCGCGGTCGTGGTGACGCATCACCTCGCGAAGAACCGGCGGCGCAACGCCTCGCCCGGCG
>JAGQIY010000347.1 GCA_020430865.1 Myxococcales bacterium | reverse complement strand
TGCAGGCGCGAACAGGGTCACGGCCATTGCGGCGTAGGTCGCTGAGCCCCCAACCACGTCCTTGAAGTCGCCGCTCGGCAGGTCCAGGTCGTCAAAGGCCATCGAACCGACCAACAGAACGGGGTCGGAGCTCTGGATATCTCGGGTCATGCTTCGTCTCTCTCGGTTTTCTTGGGGGTTAGGCGCGCCGGTTGGGCGCAGAGGTCCGCCTGCTCGGGCCGTGGAGCCTGGGCCGGCGCTCTCGAAAGCGGGCTAGAGGTAGGGCTCCAGCAGCCAGCCGAGGCGGCGCTGATCCGCGGCGGTGATGTGGTCGCGACTGGTGATCAGGGCGTGCTTCAGGGCCTGATGGGCGACGGAGCGAGCGGGATCGGGCAGCCCCGCTGCGAGCGCCTTGACGCTGGCCTTCGCGAGCTCGGCGTTCTTCCTCAGCACGGCCAGCACGGCCTCCACGCTGACATCCTCCTCGGTGTCGTGCCAGCAGTCGTAGTCGGTGGCGAAGGCGATGGTGGCGTAGGGCAGCTCGGCTTCCCGCGCGAGCTTGGCTTCGGGCATCGCGGTCATCCCGATCACGCTGACGCCCCAGCTGCGGTAGAGCTGGCTCTCCGCGCGGGTGGAGAACTGCGGCCCCTCCATGCACACGTACGTCCCGCCACGATGGACCTTGCCGCCAGAGCGTTCGACAGCCGCCGCCGCCGCGTCAGCCAGCGCTTGACACACCGGCTCCGCGAAGCCGACGTGGGCGACCACGCCTTCGTCGAAGAAGGTCGACACCCGGTGCTTGGTCAGATCGATGTACTGATCGACGAGCACCACGTCCCCCGGGGCGATCTCCTCACGCATGGATCCAACGGCGGAGAGACTGATCACGTGGGTGGCCCCGAGCTGCTTCAGCGCGCAGATGTTCGCTCGGTAGTTGATGTGCGTCGGGGAGACGCGGTGTCCGCGGGCGTGACGCGGCAAGAAGAGCAACCGGACGCGGTCACCATCCAGCTGGAGCGTGCCCTCGGTGACGATGTCGCTGGGATCTCCGAACGGCGTCGAGTGCCGATGCTGAATCACCGACTCGAGGCCGGGAATGTCATAGATACCGCTGCCGCCAATGACGCCCAGGACGTAACTCACGCACGGGGCCTAGCATGCGGGTAGCCGCTAGATCAATCAGCGCTCTCGGCGCTCGGCAGGTCGCGGGCCGCGCTGAGCAGGCGCTCCGCGTGCTGAGCCGCGCGTCTGCGTCGACACCACTCAGCGCGGAAAATACTCGTCAAATCCAGGGTCGCCTTGTCGAGATCCGCGTTGACCAAGACGTAATCGAAGAGCCCGTAGTGAGCGATTTCTTCTCGTGCGACGCGGAAGCGACGCTGGACGGTGGCCTCGTCTTCACTCGCGCGTCCTCGCAGTCGCTCGAGCAGGATGTCCATGCTCGGCGGCAGGATGAACACGCCAACGGCGTCCGGGCGCTGCGCCTTGATCATGCGCGCGCCTTGGTGGTCGACGTCGAAGATCACGCCCGCGGCGTGCTGGGCCCGCTCCACCTCGGCCACGCTCGTTCCGTAGAGATTTCCGTGCACCTCGGCCCACTCCAGGAAGCGGCCCGCGCGCACGTCGGACTCGAACTCCCCCCGAGTCACGAAGTGGTACTCGCGGCCGTCCTGTTCGCCCGGGCGCGGCGCACGCGTGGTGTGGGAGACGCTGAACTCGAGGTTGTCGATCTGATCGCGGACGCGGCGGGTGAGGGTGCTCTTTCCGGCGCCCGAGGGGCTCGACAGAATCAGCAGCAGCGGACCACCGCCCAGACCATGTTCACTCGACATTCTGCACCTGCTCCCGCAGCCGCTCGACCTCCGCCTTGAGCTCGACGACCAAGTGGCTGAGCCCTGCGTCCTGGCTCTTCGCACCAATGGTGTTCGACTCTCGTGCCATTTCCTGCAGCAAGAAGTACAGTCGTCGCCCCACCGCGTCGCTCTCCTGGAGCAGGCTCTCGAACTGATCGAAGTGGCTCTCGAGTCTCACGAGCTCCTCGGTGATGTCGCTCTTGTCCGCCAGCAGCGCCACCTCCTGGGCGAGCCGCGAGGGATCGAGCTGAATTCCGGTGTCTCCCAGCAGGCGCCCGACTCGTTCCTTGAGGCGCTGGTGCTGATGAGTGATGGCCTCGGGCGCCCGCTCAGCGATTCGAGCGGCCGCGGCACGGGCGTTCTTGAGCCTGGACTCGAGCTCCTCACGCAGGCTCTGCCCCTCGGTCTCCCGCATCTGCATCAGCGCGTGCAGTGCTCGCTTCATCGCGGAGGCGAGGGCGGTCTGCACCGGCGACTGCGTATCCGTGGGGGAAGTGGTGATCAGGTGAGCGAGCTGTCCGAGCACGCTGACAGGCAGCTCCGTACCCGGGGCGAGCTCGTCTCTGAGGCGGGCGAGCGCCTGGTATACCGCCCGGGCCCGCTCCTCGGAGAACAGAGTAGGCTGCGCGTTGCCCTCCACCCGCACACCGACGTCATAGCGCCCACGTCCGAGCTCGGCGCGAGCGACCTGCTCGAGGTAGGAGGCCTGGTCTTGCAGATCCGCGGGGAGACGAACACGGACGTCGAGGAAGCGGTGATTCAGGCTGCGGATCTCGACCACGACCCGGCCATTGTCCAGGTCGGCTTCACCGAAGCCAAAGCCGGTCATGCTGCGCACGCCGCACTCCTCTCCGCGCTCACAGACCCTTGCGACGCTTGATGTCTTCCATCATGCGTCGATACTCGACGTCCCACACCGCGGTGCCTTCCTTGACGTGCTTGAGCTGACCGCGGACCTCCTGCTCCAGGCTCTCCTCGGCGGCCTGGAGCTGGCGTAGGGGCAGACGCAACTTGCGACGGAGGACCACGTCCTCGCAGTAGATCTCGTCGACGTTGTGGCTGTGCATCAAGAACTCGATCAGCTGGTCGAGGATGTAGTCCACTGCTTCGTCACCGAGCTTCATCTTCCGCTCGTCGGCGACCAGGCGCTTCATCTTCCCGAGCTCGGAACTGGGCAGGCGCCGGGCGTCCATGATCTCTCGAGCGCGATCCGTGACGGCTTGCTCGTCGCGCACGTACTGGCCCAGGACTGCTTCGATGTCCTTCTGGAGCTCCGCGGGGTGCTCGGACTCGACATCACCATCGGAGAGCAGAGCGCTCGTCATGTCGCGCGCGAGCGCTGGGATTCTCGAAGCGGGGATACGCATGGCCGATCCGTACCGGGTCACGCTGCTTGCGGCAACGCGTCTGGTCGGCGCAGAGGACGTTTCTCGTCCGTCTCGGGGATTCCGCCCGCAGCGTCCAGTTCCAGGACCGCTTCCGCTCAGCGTCGACGCTTGCGCGCCTTGTGGCTCTTGCGGCGGGTCGCCGGTGGTGGGGGAGGGCCCGCTGCACGCGTTCCGCGGCGCGGGGGCTTTGCGACGCTCGCCGGCACGGGTTCGTTGTCGGGCCGAGACTCGGTGGGGCCAGGCTGAGCCCGCACGGGCCGAGTGGCAGCGCGTGCGCCAAGGCGAAGGCGACGGGCGACTGCTCCGCGCTGCCGAGCCTTGTACGCGTCGTGGCTGGCCTCTCCCGCCTCGTTCGTGGCCTCGGTGTGGGAGTCGAGCAGCTGGAACTCGCACAGCATGTAGACGGTTCGCCCGAGCTCTTCCGAGCCCGGCGGAGCGAGCTCCATGATCTGGGGTGGAACGCGGACGGGCATGTCCGCGATGAAGTTGATCACCCGATACGTATCCGCGCTGAAGCGGTTCTGGCTGGCGCTGGGATCGAGGGGCTGCTGCAGGTCCTTCGAGTGGCGAGCGAGCTGAGGATTCGACTCGATGTAGTGCGTGAGGTCCACGATGCTGTTCACGCTCTCGCCCGGCACCACGTAGTTGAATGGGAATAGCTGTTCCGTGAGGTACAGCAACACGGGCAATACGTCTGCCGGCTCGCGCGTCACGATGCGGAAACGCAGCTTGTCGTAGATGGCGGCAGCGGTCGACTCGGGCTTCGACAGCAGCTTGGTGTACATCGAGTCCAGGCTCTTGCGCCCCCCCATGAACTCGGTGATGGGGAACCCCTGGCTGAGCATCGTACCCACCACGCGATAGACCTTCTCCTCCACCAGGTGGAAGAGCTCGCGGTCGCTGACCGGCAGGCGGAACAGCAGCTCACGGCCCGTCAGGTGGTTGATGATCTGGACGGCCTTGAGGATCGTACAGGCACAGAGCTGACGGTGGCCTTTCCCCGAGGCAAGGAGCATGAGCTGCTCCATCGACATCTGCTCCACGGGGCGAGGGATCGCGAACGAGAAATTTCGCCGCAGATAGGCGATCGCCTCGCGCTTGATGTACTCGACGTAGCCGCGGTCGACGGGGTCGTCCGGGTCGAGGTCGTGATTGACCAGGAGGCCGCGAGCCTGCTCCTCGGACTCGAGGTTCAGCCGGTGCCAGTCGATGACCGATCCGCCTTGGAGGATCAGCCGAACCGCCTCCGTGTCGTGCAGCGAGAACTCGTCCAGCCGCTTCACTCGACCCAGGTCGACGCCGCGCGCGCGGTCGAGCGCCTGACGGTGCTCGCTAGGCGTTCGCGGATCCTTCGCAGGCTTGGACGCTCCTTCGTTCACCGGACTCTCCGCCTTGCGCCAAGCTGAACGCCGCGAACCCGCGTGGCAGCGCTCAGCAGCGTACTAGACGCTGGGGTTGGTTCCCGTCGCGTCAGCAGGCCGAGGTTTGCGCAGGGAGAGGGTGCCGAAGAAGATGCCGAGCGTGATGCCGATGACCGCGAACTGAGCCCCGAACGCGCCCTTGGAGAGCACGAGGGCCAGGGGGAGCAGGGCTGCGAGGTACCAGAAATTCAGCTTCATCGCGTCTCCGTCACGAGCAGGGGGAGCTGGAATGCTCGACGCCACGTGGCTGGGGGAACCAGAGGTGTGGCGATGTAGGATAACCTACTACCTCCGCTTGAAGGGGCCAACTGATTAGCCGCACGGGGCCGCCTCTTCAAGGACTTGCTGACGCCAGAGGTTATTTATGTGGGTTGCGGTGCGTCAGCTGGGCGCATTCGCACGCGGGGCCGGCGCAAATGCCCGTTCCCATTCGAGGTTTGTGGTAGCGTCCGATCTCGTGAGGTGGCGAGTCTCGGCGGCGAGGCGTAGGGCGGCAACGGCGCGGGTGAGCGATCGACGGCCGGCGCAGCTGGCGAGGTCGATGGGCGTAGGACTTCGACTCGCGCTCGGAGCCGTGTTGAGCGCGGTGCTGGTGCCCAGCGCGGCGTGCACGACGGTTGACGCGGGACAGGACTTCCAGATCGCCGACATCGTGTTCGACGAGGACTACTACTACTGCGAGGTCGAGCCCGTGCTGTTCAAGAACGGCTGTGGTCCAGGTTCGGGATCCGATGCCGCTGGGGGCTGCCACTTCAACGTGACCAACTTCCGCCTCCGTGACTACTCGCCCTTGGTGGGCGAGAGCTGCCAGAACGGCGCTCCGGGAGTCACCCCGAACAACACGGCGCGAGACAACTACCAAGCCGCACAGACCCAGATGCGCCGGGATCCAGACCTCGCGCCGCTGTTCAACAGGCCGACGGGGACCACGGCGCACCCCCGTCAGATATTTCCCGCCGACAGCCCTGATGCCCAGGTCATTCGGGACTGGGCAGAGCGTTTCTCCAGCCAATGAGAGCCCGCACCTCCTTCAGCTTCAAGCGCGCGCTGGCGTGCCTGGTTTGCCTCGCGGGTCTGATGACGTGGGGCGGGGCGGCGCTCGCCCAGGATGAGCCGGATGCGTTCGCCCGCGTGATCGTGGCCGAGACCGAGCTGCGCAGCGGTCCCGGGATCACGCATCGGGTAATTTACCGTGCGGAAAGGGGTGAGGCGTTCCTGATCACCGGGAGAGAAGGCAACGGCTTCTGGCTCCAGGTCACGCTGGAGGATGGCCGCACTGCCTACGTGCTCGGAGATACGGTGGAACCCGTCGCGATCGGCGAGGACGAGGTGGATCGCCCGGGGACGCCGGGGTTCTTCTCGCCCCCAGCGCTGGAGAGCGCCCACGCGGGTTTCGCCATCATGGCCGGAGTCTTCGACAAGAACGGCTACTCGGAGGTTCGCCCGGCGTTCGTGCTCGCCCCCGCGATCGCGCTCGAGGGCTACGTTGGAATGCACCTCAACTCCGAGGGCAAGGGGATCCTGTTCGGCGGCGGCGGGACTCTGGATCTCGCGCCCGACTGGGCTGTGTCGCCGTTCCTCCACCTCGGAGGGGGAGGATACAAGACGGTGCCCAACGAGGACGCGTTCGTGCTCAAGGACGAGACCGTCTATCACGCTCGCGCTGGCGGGGGCTTCCTCATCAGCTTGCGTTGGCGCATTCTGATCCGGGTCGAGGCCAACAACACCATCCTGTTCACCGAGGACAGCTACCGAAACACGCAGGCCTACTTCGGCGGCTTGGGTACCTATTTCTGAGGCGTTACCATGAGGAAAGTATCCAAGCTGTTACTGATTGGAGTGGCCTGCACGAGCAGTGTCGGTTGCGTCACGGTGCGTCCAGAGCAGCGCGCGGTGCTGGCTGACCCGATCATGCGCTTCGATGGCAACGCGGAAGAAGAGTCTGCTCGCCAGCACGTGCTGGAGAATCGCGAGGGGTCCTTCGGAGGCGGCTCCGTCGAGGGCGGTGGTTGCGGGTGCAACTGACCAAAAAGCGAGAGTTAGGTGTCTGAAGTCGTGTCCCGAGCCAACCACAGCGCAGCGCAACACCACACCGGCCCGACGAGCCGCAGAGTGACGCGTGCCCTCTCCGCAGGGGCCTGTCTGTGGGCGCTGATGCTGGGAGGGGCAGGGGAGACTCAGGCTCAGGTCGCCGACCTGGACGTCCGAACCACCGTGTTCACCGAGCCGTCGCCCGACAGCGAGATGACGGTGCTGAATCCGTCGATTCGACTCTCGGTGACCCCCTGGGACGCGCTCAGCGTCCATGCTGGTTACGAGGCGGACATCGTCTCGGGAGCCAGCGAACCGACGAAATCGGGCGGGATTTCCCCGGATATCGTCTCCCACGCGTCGGTGACCGACGTGCGTCACGTGGCCAGCGGCGGCATCACGCTACGCCGCAAGGAAACGACCCTCAGCGTCAGCTACGGATACGGCACGGAGAGCGACTACCGGTCGCAGTCGATCAGCGTCTCCGGCGCGACGGAGTTCTTGAAGCGAAACACCCGCCTGGAGCTGTCCTACTCACGCGGCTTCGATCAGGTGTGCAACATCAACTACGCCGCGAGCCTGTCGCCGACCTTGCGTCCACGCCTGGATAGCTCGACTGGGTGCTTCACCAGCGCGGACGATCGTCAGACCGACGACGTCGATCTCGATTCGTTTCAGGGAGCGTGGACTCAGACCTGGACACCGGTGCTGGCGACGCAGCTGGTGCTGACCGGCGGGTTGCAGCATGGATTCCTCGGCAATCCTTACCGTGCGGTAGTGATTGGCCCTGGTGGTCAACTCGCCCAAGAGCACCACCCGGAGAACCGTGCGCGGGGCGCTGCGGCTCTGCGTATGCGCTATTACATCAAGGGCATGGACACTGCGGTCGGTCTCGGCGTGCGAGGCTACAGCGACACTTGGGACGTTCTGAGCCAGACCTATGAGCTCGAGGCCGAGCGGTATCTGCTGAAGTGGCTGCGCCTGCTGGTGCGGGGTCGCTACTACCGCCAGAGCGGCGCTCTGTTCTGGAGCGACGACTACACTGGCGGCGAACCCAAGTCAGGACCACGAGGCCAGTACTGGACGGGAGACCGCGAGCTGAGCCCGCTCTCTTCCTATCTGCTCGGTGGACGCGTCTTGATGAACTTCCACGGTCGCCCCGGCGACCGAGTGATCGGGATGTTTCTCGACCTCGACGCGAGCTTCGGACTCGACGTGATCAAGACGAACCTCGACGAGTTCACCTGGGCTGGCGGCGAGGTCAACGATACCTTCGCCACCGTCGCTTCCGTCGGGCTGGGCGCGTCCTTCTAGCGTCGTCCGCCTGGCAACCAGCGAGCGGCGCGCTTCCAGCGGCTCAGTCCTTGCTGTCCTTCGTGGCCTTGCCCCGCAGGCCGTGTTTCTTTGCGAGGTCGTAGAGGTGCTTGCGGTCCATCGACGCCTCGCGAGCGGCCGCGCTGATGTTGCCCCCGTGGCGCTCGAGCAGCCAGGTCACGTAGCGGCGCTCGAACTCGGCCTCGAACGACGTGCGGGTGTCGCGGTAGCTGCGTCCCGCGATGAAGCTGAACTCCCCGTGGCTCGTGGTGGGATTGACCGGGAGGTCCACCAGCCGAAGCTCGCTCTCCCCGCTCGCGGTGGCCAGGTAGAGGGCGCGGTCGAGCACGTTGCGCAGCTCGCGCACGTTGCCGGGCCAGTCATGGGCCGCCAGCGCGGCGATCGTCTGGTTGTCCAGGTGCACTTCCGAGGCCTGCGGATCGCGCTTCTTCGCCAGTTCGAGGAAGTGCTCGATCAACAGCGGGATGTCCTCCCGGCGGCTACGCAGGGGAGGGACTGTCAGCGGTACGACCGCCAGTCGGAAGTAGAGATCCTCCCGGAACTTGCCGCGCTCGACCTCCTGCTTCAGGTCGCGCTTGGTGGCGGCGATGATTCGCGCCTCGTTGTTCAGACTGCGATTGCCGCCAACGCGGCGGAACTCGCCCGCCTCGAGGACGCGCAGCAGCTTCGGTTGTACGTCGAGCGGTAGCTCTCCGACTTCGTCGAGGAAGAGCGTGCCTCGCCCTGCGGTCTCGAACGCTCCCGTGCGCAGGGCCACGGCGCCGGTGAACGCGCCTCGCTCGTGACCGAACAGCTCACTCTCGATCAAGCTGTAGGCGACGGCGCCACAGTCGACGACGATGAACGGCTCGTCCTTGCGAGGGCTCATCGCGTGGATGGAGCGCGCGAGCACGTCCTTGCCAGTGCCGGTCTCACCCTCGAGGAGCACCCCCGCGTCGGTGGGCGCGATGCGCTCGAGCACGCCAAAGATGTTGCGCATCGACAGGCTCTTGCCGAGAGCCTCGCCGAACCGCTCCGACTCGCTCGGGAGGATCTGAGCCCGCGCGATCTCCAGCCGCAGGATCAGATCCACGTCGCCGATCGTGAGCGTCCCGCCAGGGATCAGCGTCGCTTCGCTGACCACCGTTTGACCTACTCGCGTGTGGTTGGTCGACCCCAGGTCCTTCACCAGCACACCGCTCGGCACCCGCGTCAGCTCACAGTGATGACGGCTCACCGTGTCGTCGGGGAGCACGAGGTCATTGTCCTTGCTCTTGCCGATCGTGAAGTGAGGCTTGAGCTTCACCTTGGTGCCACGGGCCTTGCCGTTCAGCACCACGAGCATGAGTTCTTCGGTGACGCGAGCGTCGTCTCCGTGGGCGCGAGTCGATAGTTCAGTCTGGGGTTGGCTCACCGGCAGGGTCCTTGATGAAGAGGATCGACTCTTCGCCCGCCAGGTTAACGCGATGTTGGCTCGATGTCTTTTGCGGGGTGCTGTCGCCCCGAAGAGTTCGAGTCCGCTGGACGTGGATTTCCCAGTCCCCGCTGGGGCCGTAGATGCGCTGCCGCACTCGCCGCGGCGCGCCTTGCGGGAAGCTTCGGCGGACACCTCCGCGGGGTTCGTGCTCTCCATCGAAGGTCCAGGTGAGATCCAGGGCCTCGACTCGAGCGCTGTTCGGCCCGAGGTCCAGGGTCAGTGTCTGGTCTCGCGGAAAGGCGGGCCAGAACAGGCTGCCGAGCCAGAGCCCCAGAGGCACGAGCAGCCAGCGCGCCCAGCGTCTGAAGCCGACTGCGCGCGGCTTTTCCTGGTCGCTCACGGCTTCGGGGCAGGCGCGGGCTTCGGAGCTCCCGCGGACGACGAGGGCTCGGCGCTGGCCGTGGCCGGCGCCGAGCCGGGCTGGGCGCTTCCGGGAGGAGCAGCGGCTTCCTCCTCCTTGCGCGCCGAATTGAACAGGCGAACCAGCTTGACCAGCTTCTGAATCGTCGCCTGCGGGAGATCGAACGCAGGCATCGCGCCTTTTCCACGCTGGATTATGCTGGCCATCTGTTCGTCACTGGTCTTCGCTTGCCAGTCCGGGTTGGACAGATCCGTCGCGCCCATCATTGCGCCCTGGGGGCCATCACCGCGGCCCACGACTCCATGGCAGCGCATGCAGTTGCGCCGCCAGGCGACGATGGTGACGTCTTCCAGACCAGGAGGTGGCTTGGCCGCCTCGGGGTTGGTGTCGCTCGTCACTTGCCCACGGTTCGGCTCCGCCGTGTGGTGATGGTCCGCTGGGGTCCACTCACGGAGGTCATCTGGGGCACGATCACAGCCTGTCAGGCTCAGCGCCAGCGTGAGGCTCACCAGGAAACGCCTAAGCACCTCGCGGGTCTGCCATGACCAGCGACGCCGCGGCAACCGCATTCGGGCCGCCGCGGGGAGCTGCGTGGCTTTCCCTGGACGCACAAACGCCAAGCGGGCCGCTTCTGTTCGAAACGGCCCGCTGGAGCTTCGAGGTCGAACGCGCGCTTACTCGAAGACCTTGCAGCCCCCATCGATCGGGCGTCCAAGGAACGGGCGGCCGCGGTTCTCGGCGATCTGGTACTGCACGCGGCGGTTCTGAGCCTTGCCCTCCTCCGTCGCATTGCTCGCGATCGGACGGCTCTGGCCGCAGCCGACGGAGACCAGGCGGGCGCCGTCCACACCGTGCTCGATCAGCCAGCGCTTGACGGTGAGCGCGCGCTCGCCCGAGAGCTTCTCGTTGTCCGCGGGCTGTCCCACGTTGTCCGTGTGACCTTCCACTCGCAGCTTGGTCACCTTGGGGTTGTCCTTCATGAACTGCACGACCTGCTCGAGCACGACCTCGGAGCCGCCGCCCTCCTTCAGGGTCGCCGCGCCAGTGTCGAACACCACGTTGCCAGGGATCTCGACCTGACCCGTCGATGCGTTCACCTTCGGGGGCGCTGCAGGCGCGGGAGCCGGAGCAGGCTCTGGGGTGGGGGCTGGCGCAGGCGCCGGCTCTGCCGTTGCGGGCGGTGGGGCTGGAGGGGGTGAGCCGGCGCTCGCGCCTCCACCGGCCTTGATCGTGCACCCGGTCAAAGCAGGCGCGCTCAGCGCGGCTGCAACGGCAACAACAAGCATGGACTTCTTCATCTTAGGATCCTCCTACGGCCGCTCACTCGGGCTCCTCCCCGGTGCCCTCGTGGCGTGGAACTGTTTGTGATCGCGCCTCCCAGAGCGCGCATCACGCTCGCCAACCCAGACGCTCAAAGCATTGGAAGCTGACCAAATGCTGCCTTGGAGCCGGCATCACCTGATCGAGCAATGGACGAACGCGGGCGATTCTATCTTCAAGGTCGTGAGATGTTGGCAGAAATAGTTCTGCTTTTTCAGCGCAGTCCAAACCGGTGTCGGGGTGCGCAGTCCAAGCCGGTCTCGGGGGTTCGGGGGGGAGGGGCGCGCCAAATGGCGAGCGCCCCGGCCTCCTTCGGAGGGCGGGGCGCTGGCTGTCCTGAAGTCAGGAAACCCGACTCACATCGCGCAGGGGTCTTCGCCGGGCGTCGACGGATCCGCGACAGGGCCGAGCTGAACCGGCTTCGCGTCGAAGCCGAGCCCGATGCTGATGCCGTCGCAGGTCTGGCCAGGGCCGTTGGTGCCGTCCTTCATCAGGTCGCTCGCGGCCTTGATCTGCGTCGCGATGCTGTCGAACGTCGACCCGGAGCAGAGGCTCGAGTCGAGCGCACCAGCGACCTTGCGCAGCTCTTCGATCAGGCCTTCCGTGTCCAGCACACCCGCGATGACGCCGCCGGTGATGTTGCTCTGGTCACTGATGTCGGCGGTGATGACCGCGTTGGTGATGACCAGGTTCAGGGAGAAGCCCTGGATCGAGATGTTCAGCGTGACGGTCGCGTTGGAACCGGACACCCAGGTGCCGTCGGTCACGAAGGCCGTGTCGAAGGTCACCTTGGGGCTGTTGATGTCCCCGTTGTTGAGCAGTTCGGGGGTCACCGGCCACATGTCGCTGCCGTCGAACTTAGGTCCGCCCTCCAGCTTCGCGCCGCCGTACAGGGCAGCCTTGATCGGACCCTGGTTGGGCTCGCTGCCGAGCGCCTCGTTGTGGATCATGATGGTGAAGTCACCGTCCAGCACGGACTGGTTGATGTCGTCGCCCGCGGTGGGCGCAACGCCGAGGATGATGCTCAGCAGGTTGGCGCCGAACGCGTTGTCAACGCCGCCAGGGCCGTCGGTCTTCACCAGCGAGGGGTTCGCGCCCATCTGCGGGGTGCAGTGGTTGCTGCCGTTCTTGGTCGATACGATGCCGTCCAGGTTGTAGCCGAACTGCTGCCAGGCCTTGCTGTCTGGAGTGCCGTCACGGGTGGTATCCCCGAGGTAAATCTTGGAGACGGCGAAGGTCACCGCGTCGCCGCTGGGGGCGGTGGGGCTCGCCGGAGCTTCGGGGGGGAGGGTGCACGTCGCGCCATCCGCGCAGGTGCCGTCTTCGACTGCGCCGCCGGTGCCGCCGGTGCCGCCGCCAGTGCCGCCAGAGCCACCGTTGGCGCCAGAGCCACCGCTCCCGCCGCTGGCGTTGCTGTCGCCGTCGTCACTTCCGCCGCACGCCGTGAAGGCGAGCGAGCTGCCGATGATCATTACTCCCAAGAGTCCCAACTTCTTGCCAAGCATGCGGATGCCTCCTCCTTAATGTTCGCCCCATGGGGGAGCGAAAGAGCTACTTTGCGTCGCCCCCGCTGGTCGCGAGCGGCTGCCCCGCGGAAATCGTGTTTCCGGCTGGTTGTCTCTGGCTGGCGCCAGTTTGGCTGCTGTGATTCCGTTCCAAGTCCAAGCGGTTGTTTGGTGTATCGCCGTGAAGGGCCCTCGACCCCTCACCCCCAACCCCGAAACCCGAGGCGCACTGGAATGCTCGCTTTCGGGCGGACGCCGGGATGGTAACGGGAACGGCACTCAATGCAAGCACTTTGCTGGTCTTGGCCGGCCAATCGAATGCGTGACAGATCCCCAAGAATTCAGGCTTTTTGACCTGTCGCGCCAACCCGGAGTGTACCCTAGCAGCAGTCTGGAGCAAACGCCCGTTCGGTGGACGATCCCGGTGCGCGATCGGTGTGTCGGAGTGGGACAGCTCCCCCGGGGCGCGGCCAGGCGAGGGGCGCGCAGCGGTCGGGCGCTGGCGCATTCGGGCGCGAAACATTTCGCCAGCCGAGGCCCGCGAGCAGTGGCCATCCACCGGCTGCCGGTTTGCGCTATGGGGACGGAATGCAGCCGGAGTTCGTGCACCTGCACGTCCACACCCAGTTCTCCTTCCTGGTGAGCACCGTGAAGCTCGGGGAGCTCGCGCCAGCCGCCAAGGCGCGGGGAATGAACGCCGTGGCGATGACGGATCACGCGAACCTGTTCGGTGCCATTCGGCACTACAAGGCCTGCCGCGCCCTCGAGATGACCCCGATCATCGGCTGCGAGCTCAACGTCCAGCGGGATGGGACGGAGCGAGTCGACCACCTCGTGTGCCTGGCATCGAACCTCGATGGCTACAAGAACCTGGTCGAGCTCTCGAGCCTGTCCTACACGAAGAGCGCGGCCAGCAGCTCCCCCAGCGTCACGCTCGAGACGCTCGCGCGGCACTCCAAGGGGCTGATCGGGCTCAGCGCGTGCCTTGGCGGCGTGGCCGCACAGCGTGTGATGGAGAACGGCCCGGAGGCCGCGGAACCAGTGCTCGGCACGCTGCGAGACATCTTCGAGCCCGGCGCGTTCTACGTGGAGCTGCAGAACCACGGCCTGCCCGAGAACCCTGTCGTGAACGACATCCTGAGCGGCGCCGCGAAGCGTCTCGGGCTCAGCGTCGTGGCGTCGAACGACGTGCACTTCCTCGACGAATCGGACGGCGAGGCGCACCTCTATCTCGACTGCATCCGCCAAGGGAAGCAGTACGCCGAGGTTGCGCCGCACCACCACAACAGCTTCGAGATGTACCTCAAGACGCCGGAGCAGATGGCGGAGGCCTTCAGGGGTCACCCAGAGGCGCTGAGAAACACGCTGGAGGTCGCGGAGAAGTGCTCGGCGCTGGAGCTCGCGCTGGGCAAGCCGATGCTGCCCACCTTCCCACTGCCGGAGGGCTTCGACACCGCGAGCTATTTCCGTAAGGTAGCAGAGGACGGTCTGCGGGTGCGCTTCGAAGAGCTGCGCGCGCTGGGCGTGAAGTTCGACGAGGCAGAGTACTGGAAGCGCCTGGAGTTCGAGCTGAACATCATCCTGAAGATGGACTACCCGGGCTACTTCCTGATCGTCTGGGACTTCATCCGGGAGGCGAAGGAGCGCGGTATCCCCGTGGGACCGGGTCGCGGTTCCGGCGCCGGTTCGCTGGTTGCCTACGCCATGCGAATCACCTCCCTGGACCCCATTCCCTACGCCCTGCTGTTCGAGCGCTTCCTGAACCCCGAGCGCGTGAGCATGCCCGACTTCGATGTCGATTTCTGCATGGCAAAACGCGATCGGGTGATTCGCTACGTGGCGCAGAAGTACGGGGTGGAGAGCGTCGGTCAGATCGCGACCTTCCAGAACCTCAAGGCGCGCAGCGTGATCAAGGACGTGGCGCGATCCATGGGGTTTCCTGCGCCCGAGGCTCAGCGCATCGCCAGCCTGATCCCCGAGAAGGCGCCCGGTCAGACCTACACCATCACCGAGGCGCTGGACGTCGAGCCCAAGCTGAAGGCGCAGGTCGAAGAGAACGAGCAAGTCGCCGAGCTGATCAAGCAGGCCACCAAGCTCGAAGGCCTGACCCGGCACGCTGGAATGCACGCTGCCGGTGTCGTGATCAGCGAGGGGCCGCTGTCGGATCACGTGCCGACCTTCGACAACGACGGCAACTTCGTCACCCAGTACGACAAGGACGACGTCGAGACCGCGGGCCTGGTCAAGTTCGACTTCCTCGGCTTGAAGACGCTGACCGTGATCGACATCGCGGAGCGCCTGGTCAACGCGCGCCCCGATCGCGAAGGCAACCCGCTGCACCTGGACGCCATTCCGCTGACCGACCAGGACACCTACACGCTGATGAGCAGCGGCGAGACGAAGGGCGTGTTTCAGCTCGAGTCCGACGGCATGCAGCAGAAGGTGCTGAGGCCGCTCAAGCCGGACTGCTTCGAAGACGTGGTCGCCGCCGTGGCGCTGTATCGCCCGGGACCGCTGGGCACCGGCATGCTCGACGACTTCATCGGTGGCAAGCACGGTCGCAAGGCCATCCGCAAGCTGCACCCGCTGATCGACGAGGTCCTGGCTCCGACCTATGGCGTGCCCGTCTATCAGGAGCAGGTCATGCAGATCGCCCAGCAGCTCTCGGGCTACACGCTCGGTGGCGCTGATCTGCTGCGGCGTGCGATGGGCAAGAAGAAGGCCTCCGAGATGGAGCGCCAGAAGGCGATCTTCATCGAGGGGGCCGAGAAGAATGGCGTCGACCCGGAGCAGGCGAAGAGCATCTTCGAGGAGATCGAGGGCTTCGCGTCCTACGGCTTCAACAAGAGCCACTCGGCTGCCTACGCCCT
>JAGQIY010000346.1 GCA_020430865.1 Myxococcales bacterium | reverse complement strand
TCGAGGCAACCCCGACTACCTGGCCTTCGTCGAGCCGACGATCGAGAAGGCCTTCGCCAGCATGGAGCGCTGCAAGAGCGATCCCATCATTCATGAGCTCGAGCAGATGCTGAACCACGTGCTCGCCCGATAGCCGTTCAGGCTCCGCGCTCAGTCAGAGCTCAGACAGGGCCCAGCCGCAGCCACTCGTCGCCCCAGGTCGCGTCGAGAAAGCGCAGCTCGCTGCCTCGGGGAAACAGCTCTGGCTGCTGCTCCGCGCACGCCACCACCGCCGTCAGTCCGGGTAGCAGCTGCCGCAGCGCGATCACCACATAGAAATGGGCAACGCCAACGGCGTTACCGACGATCACTCCCAGCTCTCCCAGGTGAGGCTCCAGAGCCTCCTCCAGCCTAGCCCGCGCCGCGGGGCGCTCGGCGAGCGGCAGCGACGACGGGAGCTTGAGGTACACGAAGCGTTCGCCGACCCGGCTGAAGCGCCGGGAACTCACCGGCAGTCCCTCGAGGAAACACTTCAGCAGCTCAGGACAACGCGTCGACGCCATCACTACATCGTCCATGGCGAGCAGGCTGGGTGCACCGGTCTCGTCCCGCAGCGGCTCGCCGTCGAGCAGCGTCCAGTCGCTCGCCTCCGAGCCGGCCAGCGGCTCGTCTGGCAGGCCCTCGCACAGCTTGAAGATACCGATCTCCACCAGCGGCAACAGCTCTCGCAGCGGAGTCGCCGCAGAAACTTGCCCCACGGAACCGACTACCCGTAGCCCTCCGCTGCGCGGCGCTGGCGAGACCCCGACGCTACCGACCCATTCGTCAAAGCGCTCCTCTCCCAGGACGCACTCCGCGTAGACGATGGCGGCCTGCATCGCCTCTTCGTCGTCGTGCCCGAAGCAACCCGGGACCGCGAAGGCCAGCTCGAGCAGGTGCCCGCGGACGAAGCCGACCCGCACCCGCGTGTCCGAGAAGTCGCGGCCCAGGCAGTCGCTGGCCCAGCGCAGCGCTTCGGCGTGCGGCAGCGCGGGTAGTCGTGGCACGACCTCGAGCCCGCGCGCCGTCATCCCCACGTGCAGCAAATCGACCAGGGGGTAGAGCTGGCGAGCACCGGACGCGCGCACCACCCAGGTCTTGTAGCCAGAGCACTCCAGCCACTCCAGCTCGATGTCCTCGTGGAAGACGTCCAGCAACCGCCGCAGGTCGGAAAGCGTGGTGTCGTCACTACGTAGTGCCGCAACCAGGGCGTCGATCCCGGTTTCCAGTCGCGAGATGTCGAGGTCATCAGGACTCTTCTCACCACGCGCGACGTACTCGGCAAGCGCAAGCGAGGTACGGCGCATATCCGCAGGGCAATTCTCGAAGACCGCGAAGGCGCCTCCAAGGTCCGACGGAGGGTGCGACGGAGGGAGCGACGTGGCAACGCGACCTCTGCGCTCTGCAGACGTTCGCCTGTCGCGCGCGCCCCCGGCACGTGGCGCGACACCTTTCGCTTCGCGGACTTCAGCTTGGAGAAACCGTGTGGCAACGCTCGGAGAGAAAACGATACGTGACACGTCTACTTTCCTTGACAGCTCGGGTGCTGCCCCCTATGCT
>JAGQIY010000345.1 GCA_020430865.1 Myxococcales bacterium | reverse complement strand
GGATGACAGGCCTTCTGGCAAGGCCCTCGCCGCGCTGCGCTGGGTTGCCGAGGGCGCCGAAGGCGATCCGCCGGCGAAGGCCAAGCTGAGTGAACCGGAGCGAGAGCAGCTCCCCGCTTCCCTGCGCTCGATCCCGTTGCTCGTCGACTCCCTGACCTCCGACGATCCCAAGGAGTCCCGGGACAAGCTGAAGAGCGCGATCGGCATCAGCCGCGGTCCTGCGATCTCCACCTGGCTCGGGTTCATTGCCGTACGGAATGGAGACGAGGAGCTGGCGCGCAAGGCGGCGCTGCGCGCGCTGAAATTCAGCGCGATCTATCCGCGCGCGAGAGCGCTGGCAGCGCGGGTCGCGCTGCTAGGCGGTCGTCTGGACGAGGCGAAGAAAGCCATCGAGACCCTGGATCCGAAGTCCTCGGAGGTCGCCGTGGTGCGCGCCGTCATCGGCTATGAGACCCTCGACGAAGGTGAGCTGAGCGCAGCCCTCGGCACCTTCGGCGACGACGCCAAGGCTGGCGCGACGCTCAGGGGCCTCCAGACCGGCTTGGCTCGACTCCGCGGGGAACCCATTCCGCCAGATGAAGAGCTGAAGCAAGTCGCCGAGCCTCAAGCCATCTGGGGCAACCTGGTGGCCGTCGACTACGCCCTGGACAACGGCAAGCTCGAGCTGGCCCAGGAGCTGACCCGCGACTGGGACTCGCTGACGGCTGCTCAAGCGCTGCGCAAGGCCCGGCTCCTGCGCTACCAGGGCGAGGCGAAGCAGGCGGCGGAAGCGGCTGGCAAGGCGGAGGGAGCGACGGTACCCGCGCTGCTCGAGCGTTGCTACGACCTGCTAGCGGCAAAGGACGCCGACGGCGCCCGCAACCTTGCCGCGCGGTACCCCGCGTTGCTCGGGCCGATGAACGACTGGCTGAAGGCGCTGATCGACGCCGAGGACGGCAAGGCTAGCCTGGCTGCGGCGAAGCTGAGCACCCTGGACGAGCCACCGGATGTCGCCCCGTTGCCCGTGCGGCTGCTCGCGGCCCGTGCGATGGCAGCGGCCGGGGACAAGCGGGCGAAGGGCTACGTCGCCGCGCTGATGAAGAAGCACTCGAGCCATCCGGACGTGGTGATCGCCGCCAAGGCCATCGGGATCCTCAGGTAGTCCGACTCGCTGCTCGAATTGCCGCAGAGCTGCTCGGTCGTGGGAAGGGAGGGCGGCGCCGCGCGCATCAGCGCGCGAGCTGCACCAAAGCCTTCTGCTAGTCCGTGGTCACGACGACGCCCAGGGTCGTCGTGATCTGACTGTCCGCCGATTCCCGCTGCTTCTTCGGGAAGATCTTCTTGGCCTCGTCACTGACCGACGAATGGGCGTCGAGGGCGAAGTCACCCCGATTTTCCAGGCGGATGATCAGGTTGTCGCTGGGCTTGAAGTCGAGGGTCAGGGTGCCGGTGCCGACCGCAAGATCGGGTACGCCAAAAGGATAGTAGTCGCTGGAGAGCGCCGGTGCGTCGCCAGCGTCCTCCCCGAAGGCCTTGAAATACTCACCACGGAGCGCAACGGCCCAGGTGGAGTCGAACGCATACTTCCCAGCCGCCATTGCGCCGAACCAGGTGTACTTGGTCGTGTCGCTGGTGCTCGTGGTCTGGCGGATCCCCTCCCAGCCGTAGTCCAGGTTCACCACGAAGCCGAGGGCGTCGCTGGGGTTCCAGGTCACGATGGCGTCGATCAGATGCCGCCAAGCTTCGGGGTCGTTGGCACCGCCGCGATCGACGCGATACGAGGCCGCGGGCGTGTCAGGAGAGCTCGCGCACCCTCCTGCCGCTGCGTCGTAGGCGGTGCCGTCCGAACACTCGACCTCGAGCACGTCGGCCTGCTCCGGTCCGCCGATCCAGCCGAGCGTCACGCCGAAGCTGTCGCTCGGAGTCCAGGCAGCCTGCGCGCCGAACGACTTGCCCGTGTTGCTGTCGACGCTGTTGTTCCAGCCGTTGACGGCCAGCGCGCGCAGCGTGAACTCCGGGTTCAGCTCCCAGCCCACCCGCAAGCCGGTGTGGAACGCCGGCTGGGCGAACCAGTAGACGACGCCGCGGGTGTAGTTGAAGTTGCGCCAGCTCTCGGCGAGCTCGGCGCCGTAGATGGTGTCGAATTTGCCGAAGTCCAGGGTCACGCTGCCGTCAGCGCCGCCGGGTCTCCAGGAAGCGAAGGCTTGCTTCACCTGCTTCAGCGTGCCCGGTTCGCTCCCAGCGTAGGCGTCCGCCGCCGGGCCCCAGCGCAAGCTGAGCGTTCCACCTACCGGTTCCGCGGGGAAACTTGCGTCGACTCCCGCCCAGGCCAGGGCGAAACCGGTGTCCGTGTCGTAGGCGCGGGTCGTGGCGTTCGCGCCGCCCGCAGGCTTCGGGAAGTTGTAGTTCACCGACGCGTAGCCGTCGACGAAGGCCGAGAGCTGAATCAAGTCGTACCAAGCAGCCCTCGGCGGGGCGGGCAGGGGTGGCAACTCCTCGTCTGGCTCTTGCGCTCTCGCGCCGCCAGCGACCAGCAGTAGACCGGCGACACTCGTGCCAATCACTGCACGTCGGAAGAGACCCGCGCCGAAACGGCTGCGGAGCTGGTTTGAGGCTCGGTTGAAGCAAGAGTGCGAGCGTCGGTGCATGGAATCAAACCTCGAGTGTGCTTGCGCCTGCCAAGCGTTGGCTGCGACCCCCTTGTCGCAGCCGAGGCATACCAACATGGCCTGAGCGTTGCGAACAAAAGCGACAGCGGCCCCCAGGGCCGGGGACCGCTCCGCGCGCTTTACCAGCGCGTCACACCTCAACCCCGGCGCGGCACGTCGCGTGTTCGCGTGGAGATATCGTCGCCGCCCTTGCCCTCGAGCATCATTTGCAGCTCATCGGGTTCATTGGAGCGACCCATGGCTTC
The DNA here is from genome assembly GCA_020430865.1 of Myxococcales bacterium. The sequence continues at coordinate 5,576 of JAGQIY010000345.1, read as the reverse complement.
TTCCAGGCTGATCAAGCGACGGGCGTAGAGGGAGTACAGCGACTGGTTGAGGGTCTGCATGCCGTACTTCGCCTGACCGACCTGCATCTGGGAGTAGATCTGGTGAACTTTATCCTCACGGATCAAGTTTCGGACGGCGGCGTTGGGTACCAGGACCTCCAGGGCCAGGACCCGGCCAGGCGCACCGTGACGCGGTAGCAGCAGCTGACTGCACACGCCCTCGAGGACGAAGCTCAGCTGCGCTCGCACCTGACCCTGCTGGTGTGGAGGAAACACGTCGATCATGCGGTTGATGCTCTGGGCGGCGCTGTTGGTGTGCAGCGTCGCGAACACCAGGTGACCCGTCTCCGCGATGGTCAACGCGGCCTCGATGGTCTCGAGATCGCGCATCTCGCCGATCAGCACCACGTCCGGATCCTGGCGCAGCACGTACTTCAGGGCGTCCTTGAACGTCGCGGTGTCACTGCCGACTTCCCGCTGGTTGACGATGCTGCGCTTGTGGGGGTGGAGGTACTCGATGGGGTCCTCCACGGTCATGATGTGCTGACGGGTCTCGGTGTTGATCTTGTCGATGATGCTGGCCAGGGTCGTGCTCTTGCCCGAACCGGTGGGTCCAGTCACCAGCACGAGCCCGCGGGGTTTCATCGAGAGCTCAGCGACTACGGGTGGTAGCCCCAGCTCCTCGAAGGTCAGGATCTTGAACGGGATGGTTCGAAATGCTCCACTCACGGCCCCGCGCTGCATGAAGATATTCGCGCGGAAACGCGACAGCTGCTTCACGCCGAACGAGAGGTCGAGCTCCTTGCTGCGCTCGAAGGAGATCTTCTGCTCCTCGGTGAGCACCGAGTAACAGAGAGCCTTCGTCTCGACAGGCCCGAGCGGCGGCAGCTTCAGAGGCACGATGGCGCCGTCGATGCGCAGCAGCGGGGGCGACCCCGTCGTGATGTGCATGTCGCTGGCGCCCTTCTCGATCATCGCGCGCAGCAACTGGTGGAGGTTTACTTTGAGGCCATCCTGTTGGGTCATGTCGTCCTAGTTCCTGGGGCGCTTGGCGGAGTCCCTCAGTCGGCCATGGTAACGCGCATGATCTCCTCCGGGGTGCTGATTCCCTCGGAGACCTTGTGAATGCCGCTCATGCGCAGGGTGGACATGCCGGCGCGGATGGCTGCGGTCTTGAGTTCCGCGGTCGAGGCACCCTGCAACACGAGCTCCTTCAGGTCGTCGGTGAATCGCATGACCTCGTACAGCGCGACGCGCCCCTTGAAGCCGGTGTTGTTGCAGGTGGCGCAGCCCTGACCCCGGAAGAACTTCATCGTTGGCCAGTCCGCTTCGGGCACGCCGAGGTCGCTCAAGATGGACTGCTCCACGGGTACCTCGCGCCGGCAGTCATTGCAGATGCGTCGAGCCAGACGTTGCGCGAGCACCAGGTTCACGCTGGCCGTGATCAAGAACGGCTCCACACCCATGTTGAGCAGACGCGAGATGGTCGCGGGCGCGTCGTTGGTGTGTAGCGTCGAGAGCACCATGTGTCCGGTGAGCGCGGCCTTCACCGCGATCTCCGCCGTCTCGAAGTCGCGGATCTCGCCGACCATGATGATGTCCGGGTCCTGGCGCAGGAAGGCGCGCAGAGCCATCGCGAAGTTCAGGCCGATGTCGTCGTGCATCTGCACCTGGTTGATGCCGTGGAGGTTGTACTCCACCGGATCTTCAGCGGTGCTGATGTTGGCCTCGGGCTTGTTGAGATCGCTCAACGCCGAGTACAGCGTGGTCGTCTTCCCGGAGCCGGTGGGACCGGTCACGAGCACCATGCCCCAGGGCTGGTGGATCGCCCACAGGAAGTCCTCGAGGGGCTTGGGGTCGAAGCCGAGCTTCGACATGTCCAGCTGCAGGTTGCCCTTGTCGAGCAGACGCAAGACGATTTTCTCGCCCCACATCGTGGGCAAGACGCTGACGCGGAAGTCCATCTCGCGTCCCTTGCCGAGCTTCAGCTTGATGCGGCCGTCCTGGGGTAGGCGTCGCTCCGCGATATCCAGCTGACTCATGATCTTCAAGCGGCTCGCGATGGCGTTCTTGAGCTTGAGTGGCGGCGTCATTTCCTCGTGGAGCACGCCGTCGATGCGGTAGCGCACCCGCAAGCGCTTCTCGTAGGGTTCCACGTGGATGTCGCTGGCGCCCTTGCGAATGGCGTTCAGGAGCAGGACGTTCACCAGACGGATGACGGGTGCGTCCTCGCTGGCCCGCTCCAGTTCGAGAATATTGACGTCCTCGTCGTCGCCCTCGAAGTCGATGTCGGCGTCTTCCAGGTCGAGCTCGCCGAGCACCTCGTCGTAGCTCGGTCCGACGTTGTAGTAGCGCTCGATGGCGTTCGTGATCGCCGTCTCGCTGGCCACGACGGGCTCGACGTTGTAGCCGCTCAAGAACTTGATGTCGTCGATGGCGTGCAGGTTCGTCGGGTCCGCCATCGCGACGATCAGCGATGAGCCCGAGCGGCTGACCGGGATGATCTTGTGCTTCTCGGCGACGTCGCGTCCGACCAGCTTGATGACGTCGGCTTCGATTTCGTAGTCGTCGAGGTTGATGGCCGGCAGCCGGTACTGCGTCGATAGGAAGTTGGTAATTTCCCCGTCGGAAATGTAGCCGAGGCGGGCGAGGGTGAAGCCAAGGTTGGTGCCGCTGCGCTTCTGTTCCTCCTGGGCGGCGCGGAGCTGTTGCAGGCTGATGAGCTTTTCCCGAACGAGTAGCTCACCCAGACGACTTGTAGACATTTTCCTCGCAGGTCTCGGAGCGCGGGGGGAGCGGCTCCGTGGATTTGATGGAATCACTCGCTGGCTGCCGTGGAGGCGCAGGCCAGCGTTTCGCAGTCTAGCAACCCTCGACGGCCGGTTGGCCCATCGAAACTAGCTCCCGCGGACTTCGGACGGCCCATCGTCGGCTTCACCTCCGCAGGTCTCGGCTCCTCGAGGACACGGGATCGTGCAGAGAGCGCCAAATGCCCCGTGACAGGACTCTTCTTGGCGCATTGCGTCAGACGTAGCCCGACGGAAACGTCGGTGAAATGAGCGCCAGGGAGACTCCGTGAGCGCTGCACGGCCGCTTGGGGGTGACTCTGGGCCGGAGTGTGACAGCGACCCACCACCAACGGAGTAGACATGAACCACCATAAGCGACTTTCCGTCTTGGCGGCCGCGGCCGCGCTCACTTGTTCTCTGGGCGTCTCGACTCACGCGCTGGCCCAGGAGGGCGAGGGAATGCCCCCGGCAGACCCGCAGACCGCTCCCGCAGCTCAGACCGAAGAGGAGTCTGACGTTCCGGGCTGGTTTCGCATGGACGCGGATAGCCTCGGACTGCAGTTCTGGGCAGGAGCGACCCACAGTCTCGGCGGCGTGGACATCGCGACCGACATCTACGTGGTCGGGTCCAACGGAGAGTTCGACATCGGCCCGGCCCTGTCCTTCGGGGATCTGACGCTCACCCCCATGGTCGGCGTGAACTTCGACTTCGCTGGTCAGCGAGTGAACCCGCTGATCGCGCCTCAGCTGTTCACCGTCTACGCGGGCGATCCCATCTATTTCGAGTCGTGGATCCAGTTCTTCATCGCCGACGGCGTGTTCCACAGTCAGGGCGAGCCCAACGCCGCCTACACGCGGAACTTCCTGCTCTTCAAGCTAGGCCGCGACGTGAGCGTCGGCCCGCAGATCGAAGCCACGATTGGTCTGAACGACGCAGCGAAGCCCAATGACAAGGCACTCACCAGCATGCCCGTAGGCGGCGCCGTGAGCCTCGCTTATGGCAAGGGCTCCACGTTGCTGATGTTCCTCGGCTACGAGACCGTGGAGGAGGCCCAGGTGGAGGACAAGATCACGGGACGGTTCACCTGGATCTACACCTTCTGAGTCAAGAAGCTGCGCTCTGCGGAGCGCGTTCGTGGCGAAGGACGGGACGTTCCTCCTCGGGAAGCGTCCCGTTCGCCGTTTGTGTTCACTTCGGTTGCGAGCGGCGTACAGGGGGAGCTTGACGTAGCGCGGGGATCCTCAATATTAAGCCCGTTGCTCAATTCTTGCATCGGATAAGTCAAGATTGAACATCGGCGCCCTGCATCGGCGGTCCGCTCGGGCTACGCTCGGCGCCCCCGGGCGCTCCCTCACCCCCAAACCCCCGACCAGAAATAGGCAAGACGAAGCATGGCCAAGACCTACAGCGACCTGTTCATGGAGGTCCGCGACGCGGTGAAGTTGATGACCCTCGAGGAGCTCAAGCAGCGCTTCGACGCGGGCGACATCAAGACGCTGGTGGACGTGCGCGAGAAGGACGAGTTTCGCGGCGGCTTCATCCCCGGCGCGATGCACATTCCGCGCGGATTCTTGGAGATGCAGGCGGAGAACAAGCTGCCCGACAAGAGCGCGGAGGTGATCGTCTACTGTGCGGGCGGCACGCGTAGCGCCTTCGCTGCGAAGACGCTGGCGGAGCTCGGGTACAGCAACGTGATCTCGGTGAATCCTGGGTTCATCCGCTGGAAGGACATGAGCTGGCCGGTGGAGGCTCCGCCGGATCTCACGCCAGCTCAGCTCGATCGCTACTCGCGTCACTTGCTCCTGCCCGAGGTCGGCGAGCGCGGTCAGGAGAAGCTGCTCAAGGCGCGCGTGCTGCTGCTGGGCGCTGGAGGACTCGGCAGTCCGTCGTCGCTCTACCTCGCCGCGGCGGGGGTAGGGACGCTGGGGCTCATCGACGCCGACGTGGTCGACGCCTCGAACCTGCAACGGCAGATCGTACACGCGACGTCGCGCGTTGGCATGCCAAAGGTGGACAGCGCGGAGCAGTCGCTCAGGGACCTGAACCCCGACGTCAAGATCATCAAGTACCAGGAGCGACTGACCAGCGAGAACATCGAGCGGATCCTCGCGGATAAATGGGACGTGATCGTCGACGGCGTGGACAACTTCCCCACGCGCTACCTCGTGAACGACGCCAGCGTGTTCCATGGTATTCCGGTGGTGCACGGCTCGATCTTCCGCTTCGATGGCCAGGTGACGACCTTCATCCCTCACCACGGCCCCTGCTATCGCTGCCTCTACCCTGAACCGCCGCCGCCCCACCTCGCACCGTCGTGTGCAGAGGCCGGCGTGCTTGGCATCCTGCCGGGGGCGATCGGCGTCCTCCAGGCGACCGAGGCGGTGAAGCTGATCCTCGAGCGCGGAAACAGCCTCTCGGGGCGCCTGCTGACCTACGACAGCCTGGGCATGACGTTCCGCACGCTGAAGCTGCGGCGCGACAAGAACTGCCCCGTGTGTGGCGACCACCCCACGATCAAGGAATACATCGACTACGAGGGCTTCTGCTCAGGCGGTTGACTCGGGTGTAAGCGAAGCGAGGGGCAGCGCGTTGAACGCCAGGACCCGCGAATCACCAGTTCGCCCCACCAGGAAGGCACCATGCACAAGTCCCTCGCTTCACTGTTCCTGTTCGGTTGCGTCACCGCTTGTGGCGGCAGCGGTGGGGACGCGAACTCCCCCCCCAACGTCAACTGCCCCCCGGGTCAGCACTACGATGGTCAGTACTGCGTGAACGACGTCGCCAAT
>JAGQIY010000344.1 GCA_020430865.1 Myxococcales bacterium | reverse complement strand
TCCCCCCAGCCCACCCTCACAGGCGCCGGCGTCGAATGCTGCGCATCCTCGTGGTCGTCCTCGAACGCCCCAGTCGGGCTCGGCGAGCGGGAGTTCCGCCCGTGATCGGAGTGTCATGGGCGTGAATAGAGGGGTGCGCAAGGCGTCCAACCGTGAGGCTCGCCAAGCCGAAGCGGAATACGATCGTGGCCTCATTGAACGCGCGAAAAACGGAGACCGAGGGGCGTTTCGAGAACTGGTCCAGCGGCATGAACGCCGGGCGTTCGCCATCGCCCTCGGGTTGGTGCGCGACGAGAACGACGCTCGCGAGGTCGTCCAGGAGGCCTTCTTGCGGGTTCATCGCGGGCTCGCGAAGTTCCACGGCGGTTCCAGCTTCTTCACCTGGCTGTACCGGATCGTCACGAATCTCTCCATCGACCTCATGCGCAAGCCTGCGCGTCGGGAGCTGGAGCTTACGGATCGCCATGAGCTGGCCGATGATGTCGACTCTCCCTTCTTGTCGCGCATCGATGGGGCGGATCCCCTCGATGTGGTTCGCCGCAAGGAGATCGCCCAACGCATCCAGACCGCGCTGGACGCCCTCCCGCCCTACCACCGCCACGTCATCGTCATGCGCGAGGTCGAGGGCATGAGCTACGAGGAAATGGCAGAAGCCATGCAAGTCTCCAAGGGCACGATCATGAGCCGCCTGTTTCACGCCCGGCAGAAGCTGCAGCGCGCGCTGGGGGACTGCTACGCCGAGCAGTTGGGCCGCCCTGCCGAGGTTCAACCTCGGCGCAGTCGCAAGGAGAGCGCGTCGTGAGCCTGTCCCCCCGCGAGCTGATGCTGCTTCACGATGGCGAGCTCGATCCGGATGCGGAGTCAGAGGCCCTGGAACGGCTCCGCGTGGACGAGAACGCACAGGCCCAGCTAGCGGGGCTCGAGCAGCTCGGCGACTTCCTGCGCGAGGCCGAGCGGGCAGCTGCCGAGCCTTCGTTCTCGTCGCTGGCAGACGCGGTGCTCGAACGCCTGGACGAGCCCGCGCTCCGACCCCTGGGCGAGTCACACCAGGCGTCCTCCACTCATCCCGAGCGGGGCTGGGTCGTCGCCGTGGGCGTCGTGCTCGCCGCCGCCGCCGCGGGCCTGCTCTGGATCCGGAGCAGTCACCCCGTGGAGTCGCGCCCCACCGCGAACCTCAGCCAGCCAGCTAGCCCGCAGGCTCCAAGTGCCGAGAGGCCAGCTCCCGTCGCGGAGGAGGATCCGGTGGCCATCGTCTCAGTGGACTTCGGCGGCAACGACGGAACCATCTTCGTCGTGGGTGACGACTCGACCCCGGTAGTTTGGCTCGCTGATGATGCCGTCCCGGCTGAGGACGCTAAGATGGGGCCACTATGATGACTTCGGCTTCCAAGCGAGGCGCGTTCCTCAGCCTCGGCCTAGTCGCGTGTCTGAGCTTGAGTTCGCTGGCTGCCCGGGCGGATGACGCGACGCCGCTCGAAGACAAGCGGGAGAAGGCGCACGAACAATCCAAGGCCAAGTACGCCGCCGAGGTGCTGGTGCTCCACGCGACCAACTCGGGCAAGGGCATCGACAAGCGCATCGGCGAGATGCCTCAGCTGAGGAAGCCGCCGTTCAGCTCCTACGACAGCTACGAGCTCCTGGTGAAGCAGACCTTGCCGCTGGTCAAGGGCCACCCAGAGACGATGGAGCTGCCCAACAAGCGTGTTCTCCGCACGGAACTGCTGAAGACTTTACCCAAGGGCTATCTCAAGCTCAGCGCCGCGATCAACCAGCCCGGGGGCAAGGACTTCTTGCCATTGCTCGAGGTGAAGGCAAAGGCGGGGCAGGCGTTCATCGTCGCCGGTCAGAGCTACAAGGGTGGGATCCTGGTGCTGGTGATCCGCGTGATCGAGAACAAGCCAGACGTGAAGAAGAAGGACTAGCAATCTTCCGAGAGCCTGGTTGCTTCAGCATTCAGCGCGCCGTGGCTCAGCCCCGCTCCTGGTCGTCGCTCGACTTGTCCAGATCGAGGATGCGCGCGCCGCCCACGTAGCTCTTGGTCTCGTAGCGGGTGATCTTGCCTATCTTGCGTACGATCTCTGCCATGCGCTCGGCCTCGGTGATGATCACGCCAGCGGCGTTGTAGAGTTGACCGCCGCGATCGAGGTGTCGACGCAGGAGCTCCGCGTAGCCGATGACCGAGGTGAGCGGCTGGTTCAGCTCGTGGGCAGCCGTCCCTGCCAGCTCGGCGACGATTGACTGGCGCTCCCGGACCCGCAGCTCCTCCTGGGCTCTGGCGAGGCGTGCCTCCATGCGCAGCCGCTCCCGGATGTCCGTGAAGATGCCTACGCTGCCGACGGGTTCTCCATTCTCGAGGATAAGCGCGGCCGAGAGCTTGACCTGGATGGTGTCTCCGGTGCGGCTCAGCATATCCACGCGGTAATCCTCGAGCAGGCCGGCGCCCCCGTGCTCGCTCCCGCGGATCTTGCGCATCACCTCCTGGGCAACTCCCTCGGGATAGAAGAGCTTGACGTTGGCCTTGCCGACTATCTCCTCGGGTGAGTAGCCAAAGACGCGCGAGGCTGCGCGATTGAACAACAGCACCTTGCCCGTCAGATCTGCGGATACGATGGCGTCCACGGAGCTGTCGATGACGCGCTCGAGGAACTCCTTGGTCTGTCGCAGCTCGCGCGCCGTCAGGCGCTCCTGGGTGACATCGCGGAACGTGAAGAGCACCGCGTCGTCCTCGTGCATGACCGAGCTGAAGTTCGCCGAGAGCGTCAGTGGACCGCGGTGCTTCGTCTCCAGTTCGAAGTCGACGCCGAGAGGGTAGACGCCCTGTTCGAAGCCACGGATCAGGCGCTTGGCGCGCTCGGCCTCGCGTGGGGTGACCAGAGTCGTCAGGCTGCTCTGGGCCAGCTCGGTCTCGGAGTAGCCCGTGATCTCCCGTGCGCGGGTGTTCGCGAAGAGCACCCGACCTCGGCGATCGGTGACGACCATGCCGTCTGCTGCGCTCTCGAAGAAGTCCGCGTAGCGCTGGAACAGCTGGACCCGACGCTCCGCTTCCACGCGGGCGAAGGTGCTCTGCTCCGTCTCGTCACGCAGGGACTGCAGGATACGGGCGTTGTGCAGCGCTATGGCGGTGGCGTTGGCGACCGTCGTGACGAGCGCGAGATCATGGTTGAAGACGGCACCCTTCTCGCGAGACCGCAGGAACATCACGCCCAGGGTGCGCCCCTCGTGCAGGATCGGCACCAGGGCAAGGGAGTCGAAGCTGAGGGTCGTTTCCTCGCGGCGCACGACGTCGAGCAACGGATGTCGACTCGCGTCGCTGATCACGAGGGACTCTCCCGTGCTCAGCACCTGGCGGATCTCCGGGTACTTGTCCAGGGCGATCGGCAGATCGCGAAGCTGCTGATCGTCGCTGGTCGCCACCACGAAGCCAACGCGGTCGTCTCCCGCCAGAACGATCGAGCAGCGGTCTACCTTGGCGACCTGGGCGAGGCGCTCGACGACGGTGAAGAGGATGTCGCGGATATCCAGGCTCGACGCCAGGGTCTGCGTCAGCTCGAGCACCATCTGGGCCCCGCGCTCACGACGACTGAGTCTCTCCACGTAGTCCCGCATGCGTAGCTGCCCGCGGATGCGGCTCACCAGCTCCGCCGAGCGAAACGGCTTGTGGATGTAGTCGTCGGCACCCGACGCGAAGATGCGTCGGATGTCGTCGTCCGAGTCCAGGCCAGTCAGCACCACGACGGGGAGATCGGCTAGCTTCAGCTCGTCACGCACCTGGCGAAGCACCTCGTAGCCGTCGGGAGCCGGCATCAACAGGTCGAGCAGCATCAGGGCAGGGCGCTGCTGCTGGAGCCATGCGATGGCAGCGTCGCCGTCCGGTAGCGAAACGGTCTTCAAACCAGCGCGCTCGAGCGTCTGGGCAAGCACGTGGCGACTGACAGCGTCGTCATCCACCACCAGGATCACGCCGTCGGAGGACACCTTGGAAATTTAGGCTGGATCGCGCGGGTTGTACAAACTGGCTGCGTGCGTGCCTCGCATTGTGTCCCACCCCCTCACCCCCAAACCTGGAGCGCCCATCTGCTGGGGTTCGCCTCGCCTTGCCGCTGAGGCGGAGAGATCCTGGTTTGCGGTAGAAGAGTGTTGCGTTCCGGGTGGGATGTGGCAGAGCATCGCGCGCGTTGCCGGCCCGCCGCGCATCGTTCGTAGCCTGTTCCTGGTCGTGCCCCCCGCGCGACCCCTCGTTGGGAAGTGCCGTTCGCTCTTCGGAGCGGACCCTGGCGCTCACTGAGCGCCCCCGAGGAGCGACTTCGGCGACCACGGCGTGAGGTCGACAGCAGCCCGCTTGGCGGGTCTCCCTGATCCCACCGTTGGTGGGATGGCGGTTTTCCGCCAGGACAACGATCACCGTGCCTGCGCAGCTCCCAGCGACATCCTGTTCCCCATCACAGCCGCCTCCATCGACGGCTGAGGATTGGAGAGCGGCTGTGCTTGGAGTCGCCCCGGAGGAGCACAACGGATCGCTGAAGTAGACCACTTCAGCGCTCCAGGAGCTGCCGGCTGGCGAAGCGGGCAGCGCTTACGTCATGCCAAGTAGACCGCGTCGCTTACCGCTGTTCGCCGATCTTTCTGCCTTAGCCCGTCTGTTCGAGTTTCGGACGGTGTCTCGCTGGGTAGGCCTCGGCCTGGTCGTCGGGATCATCGCCGGGCTCACCGCGGCCCTCTTCTACTTCGGCATGGATTGGCTGAAGTCGTTCGTGCTGACGGATCTCGCGAACTACCACCCACTGGAGCCCGCTGGGGAGAAGCCCATCGGCCACCACGTCGCGAGCGGCGAAGTGCGGCGCTGGCTGCTCGTGATCGCCCCCGCGATCGGCGGCCTGATCAGCGGCGTGCTGGTGTTCACCTTCGCCCCTGAAGCCGAGGGCCACGGCACCGACGCGCTGATCGATTCCTTCCACCACAAGCGCGGCAAGATCCGGGGACGCATCCCGCTGATCAAGGGCATCGCTTCGGTGGCGTTGATCGGTACCGGGGGTAGCGCAGGCCGCGAGGGGCCCATCGCTCAGGTGGCGGCTGGGATCGCGTCGCAACTCGGTCGCGTGATGAAGCTGACGGTGAAGGAGCGCCGTCTGTTGATCCTCGCGGGTGCGGCCGCTGGTATCGGCGCCATCTTCCGCACACCGCTCGGCGCAGCCCTGTTCATCGTGGAGTGCTTGTACAGCGACGACTTCGAGGTCGAGGGGCTGGTGCCCACGGTGCTGGCGTCGGTGGTGGCCTACTCCGTGTTCACGATGATCTACGGCGAGGGCAAGATGTTCGCCGTCGAGCCCGCCTATGCTTTCAGCCCGGTGCAGCTCCCGCTGTTTCTGATCATGGCGGTCGGCGCGGCGCTGATCGGCGTGCTCTACATCAAGGTCTTCTACGGGATGCGGGACAAGGTCTTCCACCCGCTGAAGGTGCCGAACTGGAGCAAGCCGATGATCGGCGGGCTCGCGGTGGGCTTGCTCTCGCTGGTTGCTCCGCAAGCGCTCGGAGCTGGCTACGGTTGGTTGCAGGAGGCGCTGCTGAACACCCACGGCGCGCTGCCTGTCGGCTGGTGGGGCGCGCTCGCCTTCCTGGGGATCGCGCTGCTGAAGGTGCTGACGACCTCTCTCAGCGTGAACTCGGGTGGTTCGGGTGGCGTCTTCGGTCCTTCGGTGGTGATCGGGGGGATGGTGGGCGGAGCCTTCGGGCTCGCGTTTCACGAGCTCGCTCCCACCGTCGTGACCCAGCCTGGGGCGTTCGTGATCGTCGGGATGGCCTGCTTCGTTGGCGGTGTGGCGCACGCGCCGATCAGCACGCTGGTCATGGCGAGCGAGATGACCGGCTCCTACGAGCTGCTGGTGCCCATCATGTTGGCGGAGGTGGTCACCGTCACCTTGATGCGTCGCTTCACGCTGTATGAGAAGCAAGTGCCTTCGCGCCGTGATTCGCCCGCGCACGCCGGCGACTACGTGATGGATGTGCTGGACGAGCAGCGGGTCGCCGAGGTCTACAATCAGACTCTGGCGGTGCACCCCGTTCACGCGTCGACCTCGCTCGAGGGCATCTTGCGGAAGGCCTCCGAGAGCCGCGGCACGGTCTTCCCCGTCGTCAACGAGAACGGCGAGGTGACGGGGATCATCACCCTCGACGTGCTGCGCGAGTACTTCTTCGATGAGGAAATGGGCGCGCTGGCGATCGCCGCCGACTTCGCTCAGCCCCACGCCTGGGTGCATCCCGATGACACCCTCAGCGCTGCGCTCGAGCGCTTCGCCGAGACCGGCTTCCCGCAGCTGCCGGTGTGTGAGCACGGAGAGCCAAATCAGATCCTCGGCTTGCTCGGATACGATGACGTGCTCCACGCGTACAGCCGCGCCATCGTGAAGCGTCGGCTAGAACCAGACGCCGAGGCGCTGAGCGAACCCATGGCGAGCCCAGCTCCTCTGGTCGCGCCGATGCCTGGCGACGCCGACGCTCACTCCAAGGCGTGACGATCACTCCTCCGGAGGCTCGTCTGGGCTGAGCGGCTGCATCGGGTGCGTGTCCCGCGGCCAGCTCACGCTACCCGTCGGGAGCGGTGCGCTCTGTTGTTCGAGCCCGACGGGCTGGGTGTCCGGTGCTGCTCCCGGAGCTGGGGCCGCGACCGTCGGGGTGGTCGCCACGGGGCTTCCCGTCGCCACGATGGGCGTGGCGACGCCGGGGGACAACGGCTGCATGCGTTCGGTCTGCCGGGGTTGAGCGGCGCCAGCAGGCATCGGTAGGCGGCTCTCGGGTTCTTCGTCTTCTGCCTCGGGCAGGGCTCGCTTGACGATGGGGAAGCCCACGGCGAAGACCAGGATCGTCGTGAAGACGCACGCGAAGACCAGCACCGGGAGGCCCTCGGTGCCTTCGACGCCCGCAGACATGGGCAGCGTCGCGAGTACCCCTGCCGCCATTCCGCGCGGCATGGCAACGGCCGTCATGCGCTTCTCGGCTGCGGTGAACTTGCTCCCCAGGGTGCCGAGGAACACCGCAGGGATTCGCGCCGCGAAGAGCACCACACCCAGGAACACTCCGAAGACGATCAGGCCCCAGGGGGGGCCCAGCATGGCGCCGATGAAGACGAAGAAGAACGACTTGATCATGAACGCCATCTGGCGATGAAAGCCGCGCACCTCGGTGTCCAGCTCGGCTGGCTCGGCGAGGCCGATCTTCGACGAAATGGAGCCCGCGTTACCGAGGATGATGGCGACCGTGAGGATGCCGAGCGCGGCGCTGCCTTCGGCGTGATCGATCAGGACGTACAGCACGAGTAGCGCTGCGAGCGTGATTGGATATGCGTGTTCGCTGCCGCGCAGGAAGCGCAGGAGCAGGAGCCAGACCAGGCCTGCGACGCCGCCGATCGCCAGCCCGATGCCGAATGATTTCAGCAGGGAAATGGCGGGCGCGGCAGCTCCGCCGGCGCCCTTGAGCAACAGATCGATGATGGCCGCGGTGGCAACCACGCAGAAAGCGTCCGTCAGCGCGCTCTCGATGTTGACCAGGTTCGCGAGGGGAGCCGGGAGCCGAGCCTGAGCCATCGCGGGCATGATGATGATCGAGCTCGACCCGCCGAGGATCGCACCGAGCAGCAACCCGTGGGTCCAGCTCCAGGTCTCGGGGAACAGCCCGAAGGGCCAGCGTCCCAGCATGCTCAGACCGGCGACGACGAGCGTCGCGAACAGGAAGCTCAACACCGCGAGCAAGCTGGAGCGTGGCGCCGCCTTGCCGATCTCGCCCAGGCGCAGCTTGCTCCCGCCCTCGAACAGCACGACCACCAGGGTGATCGCGGCGAAGAACGGCGCGATGCTCGACAGCATCGGACGTGTGAGGAGGCCGCTGATCGGACCGAGCACGATGCCCGCCAGGATCAGCCAGATCACGTCGGGCACGTTGGTGCGCTGAAAGATCAGCTCGCCCAGCGCGCCAATGGCGAAGATCCCCGCCACGGCCAAGAGAAACAGCGCCACCGGATCCATGACGAGACTCTAACCGCAATCTGGCTCAGGTCGCGCCTTCTGCGCGCGTCGCGGCGCCCCAGAGGGCGCCTGGCTCAGCCGCAGCTGCCATCGGGCTGGCAGCGCTCGCCCGGACCGCAGGTGGACGCCCCGCAGTGACACACCCCGGCGCTGCAGCTGCCGGCGGAACCCGCGTTGCAGCTGGCGTCACCACTGCACGCGCACCCACCGCTCGAGCAGCTGAAGCTCGGTGGGCAGACATGGCCGCAAGCTCCGCAGTTGCTCGCGTCGCTTCCGAGGTCCCTGCAGCCGGCTTCGCAGCAGCTCTGAGAGCCGGAGCAACGACCTCCGCCGTTGCACGAGCAGGTGCTCTGACCTCCGTCGTTCACGCAGCGTTCGCCGGGCCGGCAAGTCTGATTCGGGCCGAGGCGCAGGCACTCGCAGACCCCCGAGCTGCAGCTCGCGCTGCCCCCCGCGTTGCAGTCGCCGTTGGAGTCGCATCCGCACTTGTTCGCGCCACAGCTGAAGCCGCTCACGCACGCCTCTCCACAGCCACCACACGACGCCGAACTGGCGGAGACGTTGGCCTCACAGCCATCGTCAGCGCCAGCCGATGGCTGCACGCAGTTGCCGTAGCCGAGGTCACAGGTCGAGTCACAGACTCCGAGGCTGCAGGACTTGCTGGCGACGTTCGCGCCCGAGCAAGCGCGGCCACAGGCGCCACAGTTCGCGGTGTCAGTCAGCGTGTCGGTCTCGCAACCGTCGTCGGCGGTTGGCGCGGCGGGCATCGCGCAGTTGGCGCGCCCCGTCACGCAACTCGAGTTGCACGAACCGCTGCTGCATGAGGTAGCGCTGGTACCGCTCGTCGAACAGGCACGTCCGCAAGCTCCGCAGTTCGCGACGTCGGAGGCCAAGAAGCTCTCGCAGCCGTTGTCCGAGCCGGGAAAGGCGGGCAGCGAGCAATTTCCGAAGCCGCCAGTACAGCTCGAGGTGCACAGACCAGCCGTGCAGGTGCGATTGCTGGTGTTGGCGTACGAGCACGCGCGCCCGCACCCACCGCAGTTGTCCGGGCTGGTGTTCAGGTTTGCTTCGCACCCATCGTCGGCGAGCGCACCAGGAGGTAGCTGGCAGTTGCCGTAGCCCGCCTGACACGTCGAGGTACACAGGCTGCCGCTGCAGGTCCGCGTGGAGACGTGATCATTGCTGCACGCGCGTCCACAAGCCCCACAGTTGTCGGGATTCGTGCTGAGGTCGGCCTCGCACCCGTCGTCGGCTCCGGGGGCCAGGGGCCGGTTGCAGTTGCCGCGGTTGCCGGTGCAGCTCGAGGTGCAGAGTCCGCCGCTGCAAGAGAGCGACAGCACGCCCAGCGTGGAGCAGGTGCGCCCGCAGGCGCCGCAGTTCAACTTGTCCGTCGACGTGCTCGTCTCGCAGCCGTCGTCTGCCGCCGGGGGGCTGGGCGTGGTGCAGTCGCCGAAGCCGGTGTTGCAGACGGGCGTGCAGGTCCCCGCCGCGCACACGCGCAGCTGGGTGTTGGTTCCGAGGCAGGCACGGCTGCATGCGCCGCAGTTGTCGGGACTCGTGTTCAGATTGGTCTCGCACCCGTCGTCGGCGCTGGGGGCGATCGGTGTCTTGCAGTCACCCAAGCCTGCAGCGCAAGTCGGGACGCACGAGCCAGCCTGACAGAGGCGCGCCGTCGCGCCGGCAGACGCGCACGCGTGGTCGCAGACGCCGCAGTGATCCGGGTCCGTCTTGAGGTTTCGCTCGCAGCCGTTGTCGGGGTTGCCGTCGCAATCTGCGAAGCCGCTGTCGCAGCTCAAGACCTTGCACTCGCCCGCCACACAGGTCCCGGTCGCGTTGGCGGGGGCGCAGGAGTTCCCGCAGAAACCACAGTCGCTCAGTGAGGTCTGGGTGTTGGTGTTGCAGCCACTTCCGTCGCAGTTGGCCCAGCCAGTTGGGCACGAGGAGAGCTCACACTTTCCGGTGTTGCAGGTCCAGTTCCCCGTGGCATCGAAGCAGTCGTTCAGGCACGTTCCGCAGGCCCTGGGGTCGGCGTTCGTGTTGGTGTCGCAGCCGCTGGCGTCGTCGTTGTCGCAGCTCGTGTAGCCCGCGTCACACGTGTCGATGACGCAGACCGAGTTCTGGCAGAGCGCGCTGGCGTGGGGGAGGCTGCAACCGCGGTCGCACGCGCCGCAGTTCGTCGCGTCGGACCTGAGGTCGATCTCGCAGCCATCCGGCGTCTCGCCGTTGCAGTCGGCGAAGCCGCTGTCGCAGCTGGCGATCGCGCAGCTGTTCCCGTCACAGGTGGCGGTGGCGTTGCTGACCATGCAGGGATCGCAGCCGCTCTCGGTGCAGCCGTACGCGGGGTCACTGGTGGCGACGCAGGCCCCGTCGCACTGCTTGAAGCCTGCGTCGCCGCCGCCGGCTCCGGCACTCCCCGCGGCGCCGGCGGCGCCGCCCGCGGCGCCGCCGCCGCCGGCCGCGGCGGCGGCGCCGCGGCGGGCGGGGGGGCTGCCGTCCTTTTGGCCGGGGGCAAGTGGGAAGAATATGGTATTGTTATTTACCTT
>JAGQIY010000343.1 GCA_020430865.1 Myxococcales bacterium | reverse complement strand
TGCGGGGCCCGCGTAGTCGTCCACGTGGGAGACGGTCCAGCCCGCGGCCTTGTGGAAGGCGATGGACCCCTCGTTGCCGGTGGTGGTGATGCCCTTCAGCCGAGTGCAACCGGCCTTTCGGCAGTCCTCCTCGAAGGTCTGGTAGAGCACCTTGCCCACTCCTCGCCGCCGATAGTCGGGGTGGATGCCCACGAGGTGCACGTATCCGGTCTTCGGCGGCCCGGGTGCAATGAAGCCAAACAGGAAGCCAACCAGGATGCCGTCGTGTTCGACGACTCGCGCGAGCTGGCCCAGCTCGTAGAAGAAGATGGGGTGCGCGAGAGCGCTGGTTGGTCCTCCCCACCAGCGATCGATGACCTGGACGATGTGATCGTAATCCTGCTTGCCGAGGGGGCGGGTAATCATAGTTCTGACGTCGCGCTCAAGGTGGTGCCCACCTTACCCACGTCCGCGGTCCGTTCCAATCGAAAGCGCCTGCATCGGGCGCAGTGTGGGTGGATGGCGCGCTGGCGGGTGAGTCTTCGGTCCACTCTCGGGCTCTCGAGGCGTCCGTCGGGTCGCGACTGGTCTGACCTCCGGGGGTCGTGTATGCCGTGCGCCATGGCAACGGAACGCCCCACGCTCATTGCCCCTTCGATCCTCAGCGCCGACATGGCGCGCTTCGGAGAGGAGATCGGCGACGTGGCCGACGGCGGAGCAGACTGGATTCACGTGGACGTGATGGACGGTCGCTTCGTCCCGAACATCACTCTGGGGCCGCCGGTGGTCGCGGCGCTGCGAAAGGTGACCCGATTGCCACTCGACGTGCACCTGATGATCGTCGAGCCCGAGCGCTACATCGAGGAGTTCGCCCGCGCTGGCGCTGACGTGATCAGCGTCCACGTCGAGGCCTCGACCCACCTGCAACGTACCCTCGCGGAAATAAGGCGCCTGGGCAAGCGCGCTGGTGTCGTGCTCAACCCTCACACCCCGGAGAGCAGTCTGGAGTACGTGCTGGAGGACCTGGACTTGATCCTGGTGATGAGCGTGAACCCTGGCTTTGGAGGTCAGGCGTTCCTGCCGCAGGTGCTGCCGAAGGTCGAGCGGCTACGACGCATGGTGGACGACCGGGGCCTGCGTGTGGACATCGAGGTCGACGGCGGGGTGACGCCGGACAACGCTGGCTCCGTGGTCGACGCTGGAGCGAACGTGCTGGTCGCTGGTAGCGCCGTCTTCGGACGCCCGGACCGGGCTCAGGCGATCGCCGCGATCCGGGCGGCCTGCGCATGAGAGCGTATGTGACGGTCTGCGTGTGCCTGGTCGCGTGCTCCGGGCGTCCGCCGGAGCCGATGGCGGTCGCGCCTGCGCCAACCCCGAGCGCCAGCACGTCAGCCACGCCAGATGCCCGGACGGAGCCCCCGGCGGAGCCGGAGGATCCCTTCGCGGGGACACTCGCGGAGGTTGCGGCAGCGCGCGGCCTGGCGGTGAAAGGCACCGTGCTTGGCAGGCGCGTCAACCGCAAGGAGATGCTGGACGAAGTAGACCGGGAGATCGCCCACGAGGTGCCCAGGAAGGCACTCGAAGGCACCCAGGAGATCCTGATCGCGCTCGATCTCGCGCCGCCGGATTTCGACTACGGGGCGGCGATCCGTCGCGTGATGACGGCCAAGCTGGCTGGCTTCTATCAGCCTCGCACGAAGACCATGTTCCTGGCGCAGGACCTGCCGGTGATGGAGCAGATCATCACGTTGAACCACGAGCTGGTGCACGCTCTCCAGGATCAGCACTTCGACCTCGGAGGAAAGCTGGACTACCGAGACGATGCCGGGGACGAACAGGCGGCGCTCCACGCCCTGGCCGAGGGCGACGCGACCAGCTTGATGCTCGACCTGATGGTGCGCCCACAGGGGAAGACCGCCCTGGATATCCCCGGGGATATCCTGGCGGGTTCAGAGGAGCTGCCACCAGAGGCGGGCAAGGTGCCGGGGATCATCGTGCGGTCCATCGTCGCCCCGTACCGCGACGGTCTGACGTTCGTGCACCATCAGCGTGGTCGCGCCGGCTGGCGAGGTGTTGACGCCGTGTGGAAGCGGCCTCCGGTGAGCACCGAGCAGATCATCCATCCGGAGAAGTACGCCAGCGACGAGCGGCCCCTTGACGTGGAGATTCCCGCTGCTCCTGGCGAGGGCTGGGAGATCGACTACCACGACGTGATGGGCGAGCAGTCGGTGCGCGTGCTGCTCGAGGAGTGGCTCGACCACGGGCGGAGCGCCGCGGCCGCCAGCGGCTGGGGTGGCGATCGCATCGCCGTGTACAGCCGAGGGGAACGCCGTGCGGTCGCTTGGGGCTTGCGCTGGGACGACGAAGCGGGCGCGAAGCGCCTCGAGGGTGCGCTGCGGAGCGCATTCGGGGCGAACGCGGGTCGCTGTGGAAAGGGTCAGCGCGGGGCGATCGCGGTTCATCGCGCGGGATCCTCCCTGGCGCTGGTCGTCGCGCCCTACGGCTCGGGGGCGCAATCGCGGCAGGACTGCGCAACGGCGTTGAGCTGGAGTGCTCGGATCGCGAAGGGACAGGCCCAGGGTGGACTCACACCCGGTCAAAAGTGACCCGGGTCAACGTGGACCCGGAGGAGCCGGATGTGAAGTCCATCACTTGCGCGCCACTTGCGTTGGCACGGTTGGTGCTTATGTCTTTGTACCTGTAACGAGCCACGGACCCGTGGCGTTAGCTGGAACGAACCCATGGCACCCCTCCCCCCCATCCCCAAGAGCGTCAGAAACGCCGCCACCGGCGTCTCCTGGCTCGCCTTGGTGGCTGCTACCAGCCTCGGCGTCGCCGAACTGGAGCAGGTCAAGGCGCGCGTGAGCGCCGTCGAAGTGGCGGACGAGGCGGGTGCACAGCGACTGATTGTCCAGACCTACGACGCTCGGGACCTGCGGCCAGGGACTTCCCAGCCGGTGCCTGGTGCGCGCCCCCTCGCGAGTACGCAACGTGCGGTAACTGCAGAGGAACTTCGGGATGGGGTGGAAGTCAGCTTGGTCCGCATGGGAGAGCTCGGGGCGGGTCAGATCCTGGTCGCCTGGGTCGAGCGAGGAGAGCCGGACCTGGAGTTCGATGCACTCAGGGCCGTCCCTCCGGTCAGCGCGAAGTCGAGCGCCGTGGAAGGTGCTTCCGTGCGACTGGTCCTCGCCTGAGTGTCAGCAGACGCACGGTGTGATCCATCGGACACGCACGCTCTGACCTGGGGGTCAGGGGTGGGAGCGCCGCGGACTCGTGAAACGAGCGCTGTTTGCTGAAACGGAAGGGCGTTTCACAACTGCATGCCGCAGATGCTGCGCTAAGCCAGAAGAAATTGCGTTGATTGGCGCGTCTGGCTAGGCGGCTTCGGCGCTCGCGGGCTCGTCTCTCAGGGCCCGCACCCGCAGGTTGAAGTCCCGAGCGGTCTCCAGGTCGAGCTCTCGCCCTCCAAAGCGCACTTCCAGGTAGATCTCCGTCAGCGCGAGCACCTCGTCGGCCAGCGGGTGCTTCATGCCCTGGAGGTTCCTGGCGTGACGCAGCGGGGGCACCGATGGCGGACGCGGGATCCCGCGCTTCGTCAGCGCACCTTCCAGCAGCTCGTAGAGGCCCATCGCTCGCTTGGTCGCCTGCATGCGATGGGACGTGTCGGTCCGCGTTTCGACGCGCCGGCGTCGTGAGCGTCGGAACCAGTAGATGCTCAGCGCGAGCAGCAGTGCCCCGGCGGCGAGCGCACCGAGGCGTCTTGGTGAGCCCATGGGTCCGCTGAGGAACGACGAGCGGCTGCGCACGCTGGAGTAAGTGCGACTCACCGAGTTGAGGAGCCCGACCTGCTGCTGGAGGTCGTAGCCCACGACGTGCCGATTCCAGCGCTGAGCCGACGCCTCGACGAAGTCACGAACGAAGGCGAGCGCCCCATTGAGTTCGCTGCGCGGCGCGGAGTTGCCTGGCGGCGTCGGATCGAAGCGAGTCCAGCCCTTCTTCGGCAGGTACACCTCGACCCAGCTGTGGGCGTCGCCCTGGCGTACGGCGTAGAAGTGACCGAAGCGGTTGTAGGTGCCCCCGAT
>JAGQIY010000026.1 GCA_020430865.1 Myxococcales bacterium | reverse complement strand
TGTCGGCGGTGGCTCGGAGAGCCCGGTCGCGCCAGTGCTCTTCGGCTTGCTCGGGCTCGCCGTGTTGCGCCGCCGCCGCACCGTGAACTAGCAGCGCAGGGCTCGCCCGCCCGCGGACCCAGCGGGCGGCTCTCCCCCCCCGGAGGAGTCGCACCGGCGCTGCTCCTCGGGCGTCAGTCCACCAGGTTCAGCCGACGGCGGCGCGCCTTGGCCTTGGGCGCGCCGCCCGGCAGCTCGAGGTCCTGTCCCTTCGCATAGACCGGGTGACGGCCGTGCTCACGGTACCAGTCGGAGACCTTGGCAGACATGTGCATCTTCTCGATGATCTGCCGCCAGCCGACCCCCGTGTTGTAGGCGCAGAAGCTGATCTCCCCCTGTTGCGTTCCGTACGGAATGATGCACATCTCGGTGCGCCGGAAGTCGTAGTTGAACAGGTCCTGAAACCACATACCGGCGATGAACAGGAAGCGCCACTCGAAGGCCGCCGCGTCGCCCTCGGTGGTGCCGACTGCGTCCCCGGTGGCTCCAGCCTGGCTGATGCACTGACGAACCAGCTCGGTCAGGCCATAGCCGGCGGGGGCGCGCTCGGGGCGGAAGTTGCGCGCCAGACTGAGGGCGACACCGCTCATCACGTGCGCCTTGCCCTTGCCGGCGTCCGCGACCTCCTGCAGGTCCTTCAGTACCTGCTCGACATCGATGAAGTCGCACAGCGGCGCCCAGGCCTTGGTGCGCTTGTTCACCACCAGCACGGTCCCGATACCGCAGTTCGGGTGGCAGCCACACTTCAGCGCCCCGAAGTCGGTGTCCGGGCCGAGCAAGACGTCGACCACATCGCTGAAGGGGTTCATCGCGGAGAGCGGAAACCAGTCTCGCATCGGCTCCGTGGCCCCGAGCTGAAGGCTCACGTCTCGAGCCAGGTGGCTCAGGGTGTAGCGCTGCGCGTGACGCCGCTCGTCGCTGATGTCCTCGTCACGTCCCGTGAAGCTCACGGGCTGGAAGCTCACCACCGTGATCTTGTCCGAGTTCTCCAGCGCGAACTCCACGATGGGTCCCACCTGATCGTCGTTGACCCCTCGAACGACGGTGACCACCAGGACCACGTCGATCCCCGCCGCGTGCAGGTTGTCGATGGCGGTCTGCTTGACGTCGAAGAGATTGCCGACCTTGCGATGCTCGTGTGCGGCGTTGCTCACCCCATCGAACTGCAGGTAGACCAGGCGCAACCCCGCCGACTTTGCCGCATGGCAAAATTCCGGTTCCTGCGCGAAGCGGATCCCGTTGCTGGCACACTGCACGCAGAAGTAGCCGACATCGCGCGCGTAGCGCACCGCGTCTACGAAGAAGGGGCTCAGCGTGGGTTCACCACCGGAGAACTGCACGCTCATCTGACGCCTGGGCTGGACGCTCAGCGAGTCGTCCAGGATCTGGGTCACGTCCTCCCAGGTGAGCTCGTGCACGTAGCCAACCTGGTTGGCGTCCATGAAACAGGGGTCGCACATCATGTTGCAGCGGTTGGTCAGGTCCACCGTGAGCACGGAGCCTCGTCCGTACTTGATGCTGCTCGTCCCGTGGTTTCGCAGCTTGCTCTTGGGCGCCTCGTAGTCCCTCCCCGGAAACAAGCGCTCGATTCGCGCGAGGAACTCCGGGCTGACGCTCATCACGTCCTCGAACTCTCCGTGCACGGGACAGGTCTTGCGCATCACGATGCGACCTGAATCCTCGAGGATCTGAGCCTTCACCTCGCCGGGGTTGCCATCCACCAGCTCGCTGAGCGGCGTCCGTCCGCTGAGAATCGCCTCCCGGGTCTGCTTGACGCACTCCGGGCACAGGGAGTCGGTCTCGCGCGGCCAGCCGAGCTTGGGGAAGCTGCGCTCCGCCTTGCGAATCAGCGGCGCGGGGGCCCACCTGGGCTGCACCCTCGGCCCTGGTCTGGCTTCGCCCAGCGCACGGTGCAGCGGGTAGGCCGTCTTCGCCGCCAGGACCGCGATCTGCTCTGCGCGCCGCAGCGCGCGCTGACGCAGGCTGAGACGCTCGGCGTCCTGGCGCGGCACGTTTCTGGTTCGAAACGTCTCGGCTTCACGGGCCGCTCGCTCCGCGGAATGACCCACGACGGTTACCCGGTCGTGCATGTCGAGTAGCTGACGATCTGACATCGCGAGCAGAATAGTCGACACGCCGTCAGACGCGAGCCCGGTGTTTCTCTGCGGTGCTATGCTCCGCCAGCTCATGCGCTTGCTCGTCGCCAGTGACGTCCACCTCGGACCACATACACCCTCACGGGTGGATCGGGCTCTGGCTCGCTGCCTGCAGTCACATCCGGACCACGAGCTCGTCCTCGCGGGGGATATCTTCGATCTTTCGCTCGAACCGCGCGGCAGCGACCTCGGCCAGGCGCTCAACCAGCTGATCACCCGAACGTCGGAGCTGCCCCGGGCGCTACGCAAACACCTCAGCGCGGGGCAGCCCGTCACGCTCCTGGTCGGCAACCACGATGCCGAACTGCTGACCGAGCCTGGACGAGATGCTCTGCTTCGTAGCCTCGAGCTGCATCGCTCGGCCCCCCTCCACGTCGCTCCCTGGTTCATTCGACGTGGCGGCGTGCACATCGAGCACGGGCACCTCTACGACCCAGACAACGCCCCCACGCACCCGCTTGCCTGCTGGAAGGAAGGTACAGAGCCCCTGGGCATCGCCTTGACCAGGCGCTTCCTGGTGCCCAGCGGCGCGACCTACTTCGCCCACGCCCACCAGACGACACCGCTGAAGGGGCTGCTGGACGCGTTCGTGCAGTACGGCATCAATGCGCCGCGCATCGTGTATCAATATTTCCACGCGGCTATTTGCCTCACACTGGAATCCCGCGCTACCTCCCCCCAAGCAAGCCTGCTCCAGGACGAGAAGCAACTCGGGCAAGGGCGCCTCGGTGAGTTCGCCGAGAGCGTGGGCCTGGACCTCCACGTGCTGACGGAGCTGCTGCGGGGAGCCACGCCGCCCACGCACCACGACTTCGCCGAGACGTTCATGCGCCTCTACTTCGACCGCATCCTGTGCGCGGTGATCGGCACGGTCGGCAGCGCAGCGCTGCTCCCACTGCACCCTGGGGCGGCGCTGGGGCTTGCGTTGCTCGCGAGCGCCTACCTCGCGCAGTCGATCGCGCTTCAGGGCAGCCGCTACTCGGAGGCGCCGCGAGATCGCCTGCGCACCGCTGCGGCGAGGGTCGCAGAGACCAGCGGCGCCGATCTCGTCGTCTTCGGACACACACACCACGAAGACGAAGCCCCCGGCTACATCAACTCGGGCTCGTTCGCGTTTGGACGCCAGGAGAGCCACGGCTTCCTGGTGATCGAAGACGGCGTTGCCCGTCGCTCCTGACTCAGACGCGGTGCAGGACCTGGCGCAGCGGCACCTCGGAGCCCTCCGCGTGAAGGCTGACGTTGAGTTTGTCGTCCTTGGACCGGGTCATGACGTACCACTGTCGATAGCTGCGCTTCACCTGTTCCAGGTCCGGGTCTCGCCTGCCCGGTACTTGCAGATCGCGTGCTCTTCGCGCCGTTTCGCATCGGGAGCTTCTAGCTGACCGCCCTGCTGCCGAGGTCAACCGAAGTCCGGCTCGCGCTTCTCGAAGAACGCACGAATGGCCTCGTGGGCCTCGGGCGAGCGGATGCGTTCCATGAACACCCTCCCCTCTTCCGCCATTATTTCCGCGAGGCTTTCCGTGGTCGCGCGCCGCATCAGCCGCTTGGTCTCCCGAACCGCCGTCGGCGCGAGCTTGCCGAGCCTCCGGCAAGCGTCACGGGCGAACGCCAATGCCTCACCTGGCGCACAGGCCTTCGTCACGATGCCTAGCCGCTCGGCTTCCTCGGCGTCGAACTTCTTGCCAAGTAGCAGCAACTCGGCCGCCCGCTGGTGGCCCATGATGCGAGGCAGGAGCAGCGACGAACCGGCCTCCGGAACCGCACCGAGGTCCACGAACGGCATGCGGAAACGCGCGGTAGCGTCTGCATAGACGAGGTCACAGTGCAGCAGCATCGTGGTGCCAACTCCGACGGCTGGCCCGCTCACCGCGGCCACCAGTGGCTTGCTCAGGCGCGGCAACCACGAGATGAAGCGCATCACCGGGCTGCCCTCGTCCGGCGGCGCGCTCATGAAGTCCCCCAGGTCGTTGCCGGCGGTGAAGCACTGCTCCCCGCCGGTGATCAGGGCAGACCTCAGTCTCGCGTCGCCCTCGAAGCGCTCGAGGGCATCACACAGCACCTCGTACATCTCCAGCGTCAGGGCGTTCTTCTTGGCCTCGCGTCTGAGCTGGATCTCCAGGCACCGATCCCGCTCCTCGAGCTCGACGTGACTCATGCCCGCATCTTGCCACAAGACTGATTTGTCGTCGGTTCGCACCTCCCGCGCCAGGATCCGCTGTATAGATCCACGATGCCGGGCTCCCAACAGCTACGCCGCGGGTCGAGTGTGGCGCTGATCGCCCTGATCGGGCTGATTGGCTGCGACGAGAAGCAGCCAAAGCAGGCGGTGGCGAGCGCGCCCCCCAGCGCGAGTGTCGAGCTCCCCCAGCTGGTGCTGCCCGAGATGCCCAAAGGGCCGCCCGCGCCGAAGCCACCGGCAGCGAGCGACACCGAGGCTCTGTCGAAGGCCTGCGGCCTCCCCCGCGGCAAGGGCGTGCCGACCGCGAAGCGGGAACACGACGCGCAGCCTGCGCCGCCTGGGTCCGCGGCATCGGCCGCACCTTCCCCCCAGTCCGCGCCCTCCCCCGAGGCGGCTGCCTGCGCCCAGCTCGCCATCCTGTACTCGACAGGCGAGGCGGGCGATGTGGATCACGCCTATGCTTTTGCCTTACGGATACAGGCATGCAAACTCGGAGCCCTGGATGCGTGCGTGCTCGCCGGGGCCGCGCAGACGACTGGAGATGGGACCGACAAGGACCCCGCGCGAGGGCTCGAACTGTACCAGCGCGCGTGCGATGGCAAGAACGCGGAGGGATGTCTGCGAGTGGGTGCTGCCCACCAGCTAGGCAATGGTGCGCCGAAGAACGTGGCGCTGGCCTATGAAGCTTTCAAGCAGGCCTGCGAGTACGGCAACGCCGCAGCTTGCTTCAACGTCGGCGCTCAGGAGGAGAAGGGCGAAGGGGTCCAGGCCAACGCGAGTGAAGCGATCAGACACTATGGCATGGCCTGCTCTGGTGCCTTCACCAGCGGCTGCTTCAACCTGGCCTTGATCTACGATCGCGGAGTGCTGGCTCCCGCGAACCCGAACTGGGCAGCCCAGCTCTATCGGCTGGCTTGTGACGCTGGACATCCTGGCGGATGCGGCGGCTACGGCGGATTGATGTACGCGGGGCGCGGCCTCGAACGAGATGAGCAGCGCGGCCATGAGATGATGCAGGACGCGTGTGGCAAGGGGTCGGACTGGGCCTGTCATCTACTGCGCAAGCTGGTCGGCGGCGCAGCGGCCAGCGCTGCTTCGGGCGCGGACGCCCCGGCTTCCGCCGCGCCCGACGTCAGCGCAGCCCGGTGAGAGCGAAATTCGTAGGTCGCGGTCGCACCCCGTCCGCGGTTTCCCTGGGGCAAGCGTGAGAGGGTGATGAAAGCGCGCGAGCCTACGCTTCATGGACAAGCGTGAAATGCTCGAATTGCTACACGTCGTCCCGAAGCCGCGCACGAACGGCGGGGTAGCGGGGACGCTTGCGCCGCACACGACAAACCTGCGCTGACGCAGACGAGCCCCAGCCCCTGCCTCGTCTGCGTGCACGGCTCGTCTCGGGCCCGATCGCCTGCGGCTCCGGACATGCAAGCTGCGCCAGACGCAGGCCATCGCCCATCGTCAGCGCCGACCCCGGTGATCCGCGAGAACGGGCGCGGCTCGGCGCCGCATGATTTCATTTCCGCTCGGATCTACTTTGCGGGGCTTCCCATCGCAGTCTCGGCTTCGGGTCCGCCTGGTTCTCGACGCAGCGCGTCCGCGATCGGCGCAAGAAATTCGCCACCGCGAGTACATCTCGTCCTCGCCGAGAGTCACGCCGGTACGCGGACGCACGAGTAGGCGCAGGCGAGCAGAGCACGAACCCGTGAGGAAACTCCAGGTCGATCGACAGCCGAGGGCGTCGCGCGCACCCGAGCTTTGTACGCCGCGCGCTGGCAAACCCAGCCATCGTGCGTATCATCAGGGCAACCCTCACTCGTTGCTTCGCTCGTCCGGGGCAACCTCCGCATACGAGACCGTCGATGATCCTGTATCACCATACGTCGCTCGCCGGCCTAGTCCCATTCCTGCACGGAAATATGGAGCTCACGCCTCAGGGCCACTCGAGGTCGGATGGCGCGCAAGCCCCAAGCCTCGACTGGGCCGAGGCGGATCGACTTGCCGCGCTAGCGCTGACTCACGGCGCGCAGCGCTCGAGAGCCGCCGCGGCGGCTCTCGAGGCCACGGCGCAGCATACGCGTCTCCGCGAGGCAACAACGCTCTCTACCCTCGCCTTCTCCGCCCGCGAACGCTGCGGGTCGGCAGGAGAAGTGAGCATCGGCTTGGATGCCAGGACGTTGAGCCAGCTGCCGAACACCGTCCTGGTCCCTCGAAGCAACGGCTCCCCCGAACAGATCCTGGACACCATCCTGAGCCGCCGGGGCTGGCGGAACGACGCTCCCCCGGCGAAGGCGAAACGAGAAGCGGTGCTGGCCTTCGTCTCGACGCTGCTTGCCCTCTCCCCCCCAGAATCCGGACTGGACTGGACGCTCGCGGTCGTCAGCGTTCGCCTGCACAACGATCCGCGCCTGAAGGTGATGACGACCGCTGCCAAGGACCTGCAGCCAATGCTCGTGGTTCCCCTGCCCCGAGAGGCAGTCGTGGAGATCGTGCTCGACCCACTCCAGCCCAAGCAACAGACGGCTGCGCTCGCCCTGCTCCTGCGCCAGCAGCGACTCAATCACGTGGTGCTTCGCCAGGCCCGAGCAGTCGAACCGACATCGCTCGATGGTGACCGAGCGCGCGCCCCGACCAGATGAGCCTCTCCAGGAACGCGGGACGCGCTCAACCCGGCTCGACCCGGAGCTCCTCGCTGCGCCTCGCGCGTTGCTCCTCGAGCACTCGTCGCGCGGCGTCCGGGCTGAGCAACTGCAGGGCGGTCGCCGCCTCACAGAACAGCTCGCCGGTAGCACGCTGACGATTCAACACTGCCAGCACATCGAGGTCGTCCATCAAGCCCAGCTCGCGAGCGATGTACCCCACCGGGGCCGCCCGGCGCGTTCCCCGTGCGACCCGCCACTGCCGTGACCCCGCGTTTCCGACTGCTTCCATCCTGCCTCCCGAATCCGTGCGCGTGCGCCCCACCTCGCGCGCGAACCAGTCCTGTCAGACGGCAAATTTTCCGCGATCAATAGCAGCAACTGCAACAATAGCAGCCTAGCCCTCCAGCCCGTGTAGGTTCCGTGCGGTATTTGAGACAGGCACGCTCTTCGGATCCGGCTCCGTACCCAGTAGCCCGTCGACGTGGGGCACGGTGAAGGCGTACCAGTAGCGTTCGTTTCGATAATGATGGAAGCGGTGGTTGCGACGCACCCGCTTGAACCAGGCGCTGCTCGGCTTGTAGCCAGTGTGGACCAGGAAGTGCGTCCACTCGTAAGCCAGCGCCATGGCGGAGTAGGCGGCGATCCCCGTCGCAGCCCCCCGCATGGACCGCGCGCCCAGCACCCACATCGCGGCACTGGCAGGGATCGCGACGTTGACCACCGGCTCCGGCAGGAAGGTGTAGTCGATGTCTCGCGGGTTCCTGTGATGGGCGCGATGTGCGCGAGCGAATCCCGGATCGAGACGCCTCCCGGCCACCTCGAAGGGTCGGATGTGAAGCAGGTACTTGTGGGCGAGCCACTCCTGGAGGGGCCAGAAGCTCGCGACCCCCAGGGCGACCTTCAAGTCAGCCACTCCAGGCGGCCCGAGGCACGCGCGCAAGGCCAGCCCGCCCAGCGCGGAAGCCGCCATCTTGCGCACACCTGGGCGCCCCCAGAAGGCCCGGGCGGCGGCGCCCAACGTCTTGATGGACTCCCCATCCACGAAGTCCTTGCGCTCAGGCTCCCTGACTCGCCGTTCGACTGAACCGTTCATCATTTCCTCCAGGTAATCGGTCGCGGGGCGGTCAGCCGCCGAGCGCTGCAAGCAACTTCTCGATGCCGGCCGCGCCCTTCTTCACCAGCGCCTCGGCCAGCCGCCTCGCCAGCTCAGGCCGGTGTCGCGCGATGGCGTTCGTCAACGACTCGTAGCTCTCGGTGTCCGTCACCTCGGCGGCGAGGGCGGGGGCGAGGGCGTCCTGCACCTCGCTCCACCCCCGCTCCATCGTGTTGAACGCGAGCTGGTAGGCCACGTTGTGCGAAGCGAGCACCAGCTGACGCCAGAACTCGAGGCTCGCGCGCTGGAGCGCCACCACGTCCCCGCCCTCCGCTTTGATCCGACGCAACGCACCCAGGCAGTCCCGAAGGGCGTCGATCTGCTCGGGCCGTGCGCGCCTGGCGGCGAGCCGAGCGATGTCTGGCCCGAGCGCGGTCCGCAGCTCGATGAAGGAACGCGCGACGTCGAGCCGGAGGCCCCCGCCGGAGTCGAAGAGCAGCGCGACGAGTAGCTCGAGCCCGCCGCTCAGTCGGTAGTCCCGCACGCGGGTGGCCTCGCCCTGACGGATGGTGATCAGCCGCAGCTCCTCGAGGCGCTTCAGCGCCTCGCGCAGCGCCGCGCGATTGACCCCGAAGCGCTCGCACAGGCTGCGTTCGGCGGGCAAGGCATCTCCTGGGGCGAAGCCACCGTCCAGGATGGCGCCCCGCAGCTGGAGGAACACCGCTTCGGACAGGGACTGACGTTGGACCGCGCTGAGCACCGCGTCAGCTTCGCGCGCCACCTGGGCACTTGTCAACTGGCTCAGTGGTCTGACCAGTAGACGCGAGCTTGTAATTCCCGCTTGCCTCGCTCATTCACGGGTTCATGGGGGAGATCGACACGAATACTCGCGGGCCGCGCCTTGGCGCCGCCTCGATGCTGATCGCGATGCTGGCGCTGGCGCCGCTGCTCAGCGGCTGTGGCCGACCCAAGGCCGAGCAGTGCGGAGAGCTCCGCTCCTCGCTGATCGAAGTGGAGAAGCTACGACTATCCTTCCCCAGGGCAGCCGCCGAACGCAAAGCTCGCTACGACGAACTGCTGGACGCGAAGCGCAGACTTGGCGAGCTGAAGCTGTCAGATGCTGGTTTGGATGCGCTTCGGCGCGCAGAGATGAAGAACCAGGAGGACTACGTCTTCGCCTTGAAGGACATCGATCGAGCTCGGGTCTACTCCGAGCTGAGCGCGGCGACGGCCAAGATGCAGCGAATCGGCCAGCAGCACGACGAGAACCTCGACGGGCTCGTCGAGCAATGCGGAACGGTCGCGACCCCGGCTGGCAAGTAGCGTCCTGTCTCCGTGGTTCGCGGGAGGTCCCCAGGTGCGAGAGCCGCGGCCCCAGGAAGGTGAGGGCGTGGGGCTTTCGCCTTCGCGTGGCTGAGACGAGCAAATTCTACAGCAGGTCTTCGCGCCGCACGTCGCGCAGTCCAAGCACGAAGTCCGCGCCCAGGGCGCTGGAGGGCGTCTGGAAGCCGCTCGGCAGCTTGCCGGCCAGGGCATTGTCTACCACGTGTAGAGACGCGTCGGCGGTCAGCGAGTAGCCCTCCGGCGTCTTGAGCCGACTCGCCAAGCGCTCACCCGCAGCGTTCTCCACTTCGCCCCAGAGAAAGCTGGCCCCGCGGGCCCGCTCCGCGTCCGTTGGACCAGCGGGTCCCTGATCGACTCGGCGCTGGAGCCGATCCTTCACGAAGCCCGATCCCATCAGCGCAGGCAGTGCATCGGCCAGGCGAGCGGCGAGAGCCGCGACCTTGGGCACTCGCGTATAGACCTCGATGTTCGGGATCCCGGTGCTGAAGAAGGCGGTCGAAACATCTCCCCACGGAATCGCCATGCAGTGCCGTTCCCCTGGCTCACCGAAGTCGACCACGCGGGTCAGGCTGCCCAGCGGGCTATCCACGATCTCGCCACCGCGCCGCACCAAGCCGCTCTTGCCCAGGTTCCGCACCATCGTGGTCGCGGTCCCATGAGAGGTCTTGGTCAAGCCCATGAACGCGAGACGTAGGAATGTGGCGTCGGGCATGCGCAGCTTCAGATGCAGCGCGAGGCAATCCGACGGCACGACGTCGAAGCCAGTCCCGGGCATCACGCAGATCCCCGCCGACTTGGCCTCCGCGTCGCGTGCCCGGGCCGCTTCGAACACCTGGATCTCTCCCGTGATGTCCAGGTAGTGCGCCTTGACCGCCAGACAGGCGTCCAGCATCGGCTTCGACGTCACCTCGAAGGGGCCGGCGCAGTGCAGCACGACGGCCACGCCACGCAAGCCTTGCTGCAGCGCCTCGGGGTCGTTCAGCCCAAAGGACCGCGCCTCGAGACCGAAGCGCCTCGCCACCGCTTCGGTCTTCGCGGGGTTGCGCCCCGCCAGGATGGGACGCATGCCGCGCTCGGCTGCGAACCGTGCCGTCAACTCCCCCGTGTAGCCGTAGGCACCATAGATCAAGAAGCGCGGTTCACTCATGGCCGTTTGCCTTCAGCCAACGGCGGTCGGCGTCAAGTCGTTCGGGGAACCCGGGACGACGCTGGCGCCGAGGGAGTATGCTCGCTCGCGATGCGCTGTAGGGAGCTAGTGCTGTGTTGCGTGGTGTGCGTCGCTTGCGCCTGCGCCAAGAAGGACGAACCGCCTCGACCGAGCCAAGCGCCGCAGTCGGCTCCAGCCCAGGCCGCGCCAGGCGACCAGGAGCCCAGCGACGAAGAGCAACGCCCCGAATCGAAGGCCGCCGAGGAGCCTGAGGCGCCCGGAGCCGGCCTACCCAAGTCGACCAGGACCCCGGCACCAGCAACCGGGGGCGAGCTGAAGCAAGAGAAAGCGAAGGACGCTGCCAGCTTCACGGACCTGGCGAGCGCGGAGCGCGCCTTCAAGACGGCCGACCTGGAGCTGAACCAGCTTTTTGGTGCTGCGGCGACCGCCCTCAGCGAAGGAGACGGACGCTGCACGCGTGCCTGTCAGGCGTTCGCTTCGCTGCAGCGAGCGGCGGATGGAATCTGCCGGCTCGCGGGCGACACGGACCAGCGCTGCACCAAGGCGCGAGGCCGTGTGAAGGAGCACGCCGCGCGCCTGCAGGCGTGCTCTTGCGAGTGAGGCGAACAGGACGAATCGACCCGGCGCCGGGGCCGGCAAAAGTTTTTCAGTCGTGTGGGATCCGCGGCTGATCTGCCGTGTTTTCTCCGCGTCGGCGCTTGCGTCACCGCTACTATCCCGCGCGCCGCGCCTCACGCCCTCGCATTCTCATAGGGAAATTGCCGTGTCGTCCCGCACATTCGCCCTCCCCCGTCCCCATCACGCGTTCGCCCTCGCCACCACACTCGCCGCGCTCGCTTGGCTGCAGACCGCCCACGCTGGCCCCGCCGAGGAGTCACTCAGGCTCGCGGATCAAGCGCTGAACGAAGACTTCCTGGCGACGGACTTCAAGGCCGCGCTGAAGAAGCTCAAGACCGCGCTGAACAAGTGCCGCGGCTGCGAGGCTCCGGTCAAGGCGCGGCTGTATCGAGACCTGGGACTCCTCTACGCCACCGGCTTCAACAACAAGCGCGCGGCGCTCTTCAACTTCCAGAAGGCAGTCAAGCTCGACAAGGGGGTCACGCTGCCGCGAGCCTACGCGAGCCCGGACGTGAAGAAGCTGTTCCTCAAGGCAGGAGGCCGCAAGGAGACGCTGCTCCACGATGCGGTGAACGAGCAGAAGAAGAACACGCCGGTGCCGATCTACGCCGAGTTGCTCGGCGACGTCCCGGACGCGATCCTCACCGTTCACTACCGTGTCGAGGGTCAGAAGGTGTTCCGGGAGCTGCCGATGGAGGCGCGCTCCGGTGGCTTCGGCGCCTACCTGCCATGCGACGCGGTGCTGAACAAGGACAGCGTCGAGTACTACGTCACCGTCAACCTGGCGGACGAGCTGGTGTCCACGAGTGGTAGCGAGGACGAACCGTTCGTCGTCGAGCTGGCCGAAGAGATCGATGGTGAAGTGCGCAGTCTACCCGGCGACTCGGAGCCGAACGGCTGTGCGAAGCCGGTGACCCCAGACCTCGACGACGACCTGGACGACGAGCCGCCGCCCCCGAAGGAAGAGCCAAAACGCGAGCACAAGAACGTCTGGCTGAGCCTCGGCGGGCAGCAGGACCTCGCGCTGGTGGGAGGCACCGATATCTGCACCTCGTATGCCCAGGAAGCCGGCCCCTTCTATTGTTTCCGCGCGGATGGAAGCCAGTACCAGGGCGCCCCCGTCGAGGGCAAGTACGACAAGATCGATACGGGCTTCGTCCCCGCGACGACCCGGGTGCTGATCGGCCTAGACATCGGGCTGAGCGACAGCGTCAGCGCGTTCGGAAAGGCAGGCTACGCCTTCGGCACTGG
>JAGQIY010000342.1 GCA_020430865.1 Myxococcales bacterium | reverse complement strand
GGGGAGCGAGGGGCAGAATGGGCGCTTCGCCACGCCGATTTCCACGAGGTTAGAACAGCATGCGCTCATTCAGGACACACCTGCTGGCAACACTCACCGCGCTCTCCCTGGCCCTGGGGGGAGCGGCTTGCGGGAGCGATCGCTCGTCGCCGACAGACAATCTGGGCGCTGGAGGCAGCGCGGCGGCAGGCGGGAGCGCAGGCAGCGGCGCCGGTAGCGGCGGGAGTTCTGGGCTCGGGGGTGAGGGTGGGTCCGCCGGTGCACTGGGCGGCGCCGCTGGTTCCACGGGCGGAAGCGGCACCGCGGGTGATGCGGGGAGCTCGGGTGCTGGTGCTGGCGGTGCGAGCGACGCTGGCGTGGACGCTTCGACGCCCCCGCCTCAGAAGGAGGTCGTGTTCAGCGTGCCTCGACCCGGCGGCGCAGCGGACACGAGCATCGAGACCAAGCTGGGTGAGCTCGCGAAGGGCGCTGTGCCGGGGTCGACGATCCGCATCTCGCTCTACCACTGGAGCCGCCAGGGCATCGCCTACCGCTTCGTCGACGCCCAGAAGGCGGGGGTCGACGTTCGCGTTGTGCTCGATCCCACGAACAAGAACGACCAGGGTCAGGACTGGGTCGGAACCGCAACGCTGAAGAGCGAGCTACCCAGCGGCCACGTGACGGTGTGCAACGAATCCGCGGGGCAAGGAGCTTGCATCGGCAGCGACACGGGCATCAACCACAACAAGTTCTTCCTCTTCAGTGAACTCGCGGATGGCTCCAAGAACGTGGTGGCTCAGTCGTCGGCGAACCTCACCACGACCCAGCTCCACAAGCACAACAACCTGGTCGTGATCCGCAACGACAAGGCGCTCTACGACGCCTACCTCGCCTACTGGACGGACCTCCAAGCGCAGCAACGAGACCTCGACTACTACCGCTCGTACAGCGGCGACACCGGGACCAAGGCTTACTTCTACCCGCGCGCCAGCGGGGACACCATCCTCGGCGTGCTCGACAACGTGACGTGTGAGGCAGGAACGAGCGTACGGGTGGCAATGGCGTTCTTCACCAGTGCGCGCTCGGAGATTGCGGACAAGCTCGTGAGCAAGCGGCAAAACGGCTGCGAGGTGCAGGTGGTGCTCGACGGTGAGAGCCTGAGCAATCCCGTCGCGACCACGCTGAAGAACGGCGGCGTCGACCTGTACGTGTTTCCAACTGGAGCCGCCGGCGAGGGCCTGCACTCCAAGATCCTGATCGTCCACGGAAAGTACACCGACACGCCCGATGCGGGACTCGTCTGGACCGGCTCCCACAACTACACCGGCCCCGCACTTCGGGGGAATGACGAGACCCTGCTCAAGCTGGATGATCCGGACGTCTATGCGGCTTTCGACGCAAACTTCGCCGCGATTCGCAGCGGCGCCGTCAAGCAGTGAGCCGAAGAAGGCCCCCGAGCCGGGAGACTCCATCTCCCGGAGTACCCCCACCGACAGCGCAAGACTCGTGAGCGTCACCCCTGGAGTGTCTTGCGAGCCCGACCACGAAGACTACGCTTGCGCCACGTGGGCGAGCTGTACGAGATCATCTACGTCAGCCAGGCTGACGCGAATCTGCTGCCGGGAGAGCTGTTCAAGATCCTGGAGGCCGCGCGTCGCAACAACACGCGCAAAGGCATCACCGGCTTGCTGCTCAGCGATGGTACGTCGTTCATGCAGATCCTCGAGGGCAGCGAGGACGCCATCGACACGACGTTCAACCGCATCCGCACGGACAAGCGCCACCACGACGTGCGAATGCTGCGCCGTAGCCGCATCGAGTCACGAGCCTTTGCCGAGTGGGCAATGGGCTCGGTGCAGCTCGAACGATTCCGCGGACACGTACCGGGGCTGAAGCAAGTCAGCGAGATCACCTCTCGCACCGACGCCGCCTTCGAACGGGTCCGGGGCTTCATCTCGGACTTCCAGAACGGTCGCTTTCGTGAAGCCGTCGAATGACTCCCCGGCGGCTCGGAAGTCGAGCCTGCGCGACGTCACACGCCTTTACCAGGAGGTCAACTTGAGAAGAATGCAACAAGGCGTCCCGGGGCGCTCATCCGCTGGCTTGGCCGGTGTGCTCTTGACGCTCGCCGCGAGCCCCGCGCAGGCGGCGTCCTTCGAGGTCGGTCCCGGCAAGACGTATGAGAACATCTCGGACGCGCCGCTGGGCTCGCTGAACGCTGGCGACGAGGTGGTCGTATATTACCGCACGGAACCCTATCGGGAGAGCTTCGGCATCGAGCGCGCGGGTACGGCCCAGAGCCCGATCACCATCCGCGGCGTCGAGGGGCCGGGCGGAGAGCTACCGATCATAGATGGCGAGAGCTCCAGCCCCGGCCCCGGTGCCCACAATCGGGGCTTGGTCCATACCGGTCCAGGTGCCGCGTACGTGGTGTTCGAAAACTTCGAGATCCGCAACGCCAACGCCGACGCGGGCTTCCCCGACAACGCCTCGGGGGTGTTTGCTCCAGACGGCAGTCACCTGACCTTCCGCAACTTGGACATCCACGACTCCGGCAACGGCGTCTTCAGCTGGGTCAACGCATCGGACATCATCGTCGAAGGCTGCTTCATCCACGACAACGGAAACGTCGACAGCATCTACGAGCACAACATCTACACGGAGTCCGACGGCATCGTCTTCCAGTACAACGTGATCCTGGCTCCGCGAGTCGGCGCGAGAGGCAACGGCCTGAAGGACCGCTCCAGGGGCACCGTCGTGCGCTTCAACTGGATCGAAGGCGGAAATCGTGTGCTGGACCTGGTGGAGGCCGAGGACGGCGACTGGGACCACACGAACGACCCCGTTCACGTCTATGGCAACGTGCTGTTCAAGCACGAAGAAACCAGCCAGAGCCAGATCGTCCACTTCGGTCAAGACAACGGTATGCCGCCGAGGCGGCTGATGTACTTCTATCACAACACTACCGTGTCTGATCGCAGCGACGGCGCGACGATCTTCTTCATCAACTCGGACACGCGGGTGGAGGCCTACAACAACGTCTTCGTGTCGACCGGTGGGGCGCTCGAGCTACTCGATCCCGATCAGTCTGCCGGCGCGACGCTGGTCCTCGGCGCGAACTGGATTCAGAGCGGGTATCGTGGCGGGAGCAACTCTGCGCGCTTCGAGGGGCTGGAGAACCTGATCGAGGGAGCGGACCCAGGACTCGACCAGGACTATCGCCCCGACGCCGGTTCGCAGCTGATCGACGCGGGCGGTCCGTTGCCCCAAGGATATGATCTTGTCGCGACGGAGTTCGCAGGTCGAGGACACGTTCGCCAGCGGGGCGACTCCGCGGCTCCCGACCTCGGGGCGTTCGGTGCCGAGAGCAAGGACGACCCAGGGTCCGGGGGCTCGGGGGGTGGAGGCAGCGGGAGCAACGGAGGCAGCGCCGGAACCGGCGATGGCGGCACGGGTAGCGGCAGCTCAGGCAACGGCGCCAGCTCAGGCAACGGCGCCAGCTCAGGCAC
The DNA here is from genome assembly GCA_020430865.1 of Myxococcales bacterium. Next base: position 4,412 of record JAGQIY010000342.1, on the reverse strand, counting down.
CAGCGGCAGCTCAGGCAACGGCGCCAGCGGAGGCGCCCAGGGCGGGGCGAACAAGGCGGGTGGAGGCGGCGACGACGACGGCGGCTGTGGCTGTCGCGCAGCGCCGCGCCCGAGGTATCCGCTCGGAATCGGCTTGCTTGCCTTCCTGGGCCTGGCGCTGAAACGTCGCCGCGGACGTCCCTGAGACTTGGGCGCACACGAACCGCACACGCCCCCGGCGAGGGATCCTCCCCGTGTAGATCAAACTCCCGGAGCCGCCGACCAGCTGCTGCGATCTCGGGATGGGGTGAGGGGATCCGGCTCAAATCCCGCGCATTCGCGCAGTCCCCTGGCTGGACGGACGCTCGACATCGCAACAGCGCTTGACTGACTGCCCAAGGCACGTATGCTCCCGCGCCCCTGCCACCTTAGCTCAGTCGGTAGAGCAACGGTTTCGTAAACCGTAGGTCTCCGGTTCAAGTCCGGAAGGTGGCTCTAAGCCAAAACCCCACGTTTTCTGCTGGAACGCTCTCGACGTTTACTCTCGGCTACCGGACACAACCGGACAGGAAACTCCACCCAAATGGGAAACTAGAGGGAAACCAGACGGGGGTCTAGGTTTCCCAGACGGGTGGTCGTGGGTGATCATGGCGCCATGAGATTCGACATCCACGGCCCCTTCACGATCCCGAGGACAAGTCGCCAAGTGGACAAGCAGGGCCTGCGAGTCTTTTGGCAGGACGTAGAAGCGAGTGCGCCGGGACTTTCAACCGCGTGCGGGTGCTACGTGTTCGTGCTCCAGGCGGCAGGCACCGCAATCCGACCATGGTACGTGGGAAAGGCCGAGAAACAGACCTTCCGAGCTGAGTGCCTGCAACAGCACAAGCTGAAGCACTACAACGAGGTGCTAGCCACGGTCAGGGGTACGCCTAAGCTGTTTCTCTTGGCGAAGCGGACACCGAAGGGAAAGTTCTCCAAGCCGACTGCCTTCAAGTACACCGACGTCCGGCTCCTAGAGAACCATTTGATCGGCATGGCTCTCGCCGTGAATCGGGACCTCAGGAACACCGCGAGCACGATGCACACCCGTAAGCTGATTGTGCCTGGCTTCTTTGGGACGCCCGTGGGGAGACCCAACGGATCGGAAACCGACCTGAAGAAAACGTTCAAGCTGGGCTAGTTTGCACGTGGTTCGACCACGCTCCGGTTTCCTTCGCACGCGCATCCGCAGGGCATCTTGAGTACACTCGGCGCGATGACGTCTGAGCTTGCAGTCAGCCTGATTAGCAACGGAGTGCTGGTGGTGGGAAACATCGTCCAGGGCGTGTTCTTGGGCAGATCGAAGCACCTGTCCTCGGTTGTCGACGCGCTGAAAGAGGAGAATGCGATTCTCCGGCGCCGAGTGGACGACCTCAAGAACTCCCTCGCTGAGGCGCAGGCAACGCATGCACACGCGAAGAAGGAAGTTGCAGATCGACTCCAGGAGGAAGCTGCCGAGTTCAGCGCAAGAATGGATCGGGGGTTCCGGGTCCACGGTGAGGTTCACGCTTTACATCAGGCACTTAGCACAGTTGTCACGCGGAAATACGAGGAAGCCCTCGACGAAGGCGTATCCATAATGCTGTTCGTCAGTGCAAAGATTCTCGGAATCTCACAAGAGGAATTGGTTGCCCGCCTGCAAGCGAGTCCCAATCCTGAGGCGTTTCTCGACGAGCCAACGGTCGAGTCGCTTCTGGTCCTCGCACGAGGCATGCGTAACGTGGCCAGCGCTGGTATGGCAGCAGTGCACCAGACGTCCCGACTGCGCGAGCACATCATCATGGCGGGACAGATCGAACCAGAGCTATCGATCCGCGCGGCTCTTCGCGACTTCCTAGAGGGACCTGACGGTGACTTCCCCGCACCGAAGGGCAACGTTCGGTTTCGCGTTACCGTAGCTGACGTCGACCGGCACTTGGACGACGCTTCCGCAGAGTGAGTACCCCGGACCAAGGCTAGCCCAACCCCACTGGGGCCTCCCCCAAGAACCAGCCTCTCAAGCACCACTTGGCGCTGATCCCGTCGCCCCACGGTCTCACAACGAGGGCCTGTGAGAACCTTGGTATCTCCTACTCCACACAGCTCCAGAAGCTGAAACGCGCGTCCTGGCCAACCGTGTTCATGATGAACACGGTTGGATCCGACGGAAAAGTCCGGGAAATGGCTTGCCTCAACCTAGAGGCCATCCCCATGTGGCTGACCAAGATCAACCCCAAGAAGATCACGGACAGGTCATCGAGACGATGGCGACCAAGGTCGCTGCCCTCGAGCGGATGCTCTCTGCTGGTGGAGCTGACGCACCCATCGACGATGACCAGGCTAGGACCCTTATGGCCGGAATGAAGAGCGCGGCAGCGAACCAGGCGACCAGCTTCAACAAGGTTCACGGTCGCCTCAGGAAGGAGATGGGGATCCCGGGCTACCGGTACCTCCAGCAGCGCCAGTACCCCCAGGCACTCGATCGGGTGGCCAAGCAGATGCTCTTGCGGCCAGCACCCGGTGTGTGGAGAGCAGCCGAGGAGATGCTGACCAAGGGCGACCGGTTCATCCAGGAGCTGGACAAGACCAGGCTCAACTGACCTCAGTTGACCCACACGGAAACGAACCTCCACCGCACGCGGGCTGGGGGTTTTTCTGTTTCAGACGCGCAACGCACGATTTCCTTGGGGATATCCTGTGCAGAACCTGTGAGTCCGCTTGACTTAAAAATGCTTGCGATTTTAGGCACTTGGGCAGATTTCTTCTCGCGCTGTGTCTTTGTTTGTCATGTCACGGAGACATGTTGCGGAAATGGTCCTTGCGCACCTGCCGAGTTCCATGCAGAAGCAGGGGGAGCTTGTTGCTTAACCCTAAGAAACGGAGGGCAGAAAACAGACAGAGGATTGATATGTGCAACGAATATGAAGATCAGTTCAGGGCATTTCATAAGGCGAACCCCCGCGTCTACGAGGCCATCGTGGCCAAGACCCGACGCGAGGTCGCCGCCAACCGGACCCCCGGGATTCGCAGGATCTGGGAAGAGCTACGGCAAGAAGGTTTCCGTATGGATGACCATTTTCACGCCTACTATGCGCGCATGGTGATGGCTCGCGAACCCGACCTCCGCGGGGTGTTCCGTATCAGGCAGACTGCTAGCCCGAAGCGTCGGCCTAACTAGAACTAGAGGGGATAGGACGGAATGGCCTTGCTTTGCGACAGGGCCATCCCGTCCGACTTTGATCACTGACCCAGTAGAACCGGAGCCCACTGACCAATCGTAGCCAGCAGAGCTACGAGCCCGAGGCTCAATCACCACGCGGAAACCAAAACCCCCAGGCTCAGTCAGTCAGGCCTGGGGGTTTTGCTTTTTGTCACGCGCAACGCTTCCGTGCGGTTTTATGAATACTCGCGAGAAAAGTTGAGTTGGAGGTGTGCCACATTCAACAATTTCAAGCGCTTAGACCTCCTAAACCATGCCACTCGCTTGGCGTTTGCTTGACGCAAGAGACGCTGCGGAGCATCAGACCACTCTGGGAGCAACTTCGCTTCCAGATAACCCCAGCAAGGAGGCACCCATGGTGTTCACACTCCAGTATTACGAATACCCCAACGTGACGTTCTCTACGCCCTGCCCAAGCTGCCAGAGGCACATCCAATGCGACACGAGCTACTCAGCCGAAGGACGGTGCGTCTGTGGTGCTGACTTCGTCCTGAAGCCCGTGGAAACCGAGGACTGGTCCAAACCCCAGGGCCCGAGGTGCATGGACTGCGGAACCAGCTTCGGACCCTCAGAGCCCCACGATGGCCGGAACCCCTGGAGCGGACGAGGACCGCACCAGTGGCAGTGCCATCGGTGTGAAGTCGCAGAAGCGAAGCGACGTCACTGACCGTGGCCAATCCACAGCCCCAGTGCCTTCAAGACAAAGGGTCCCCATTGGTCGATAGTACCCAGGAGGGCGACGATTAGCGCCCCCCACTTACCTGCCTTCACGAGCGACTTCTGGGCTGCTTCACCAGCCGCGACACCAGCCGACTCGGCTACCTGCTCGTGAAGCTTATCCAGACGAGCATCATGATCCGCATCCTTCTCGTGGAGCCCATCCAGCTTCGTCTCGATGCGCTCAAGGGTCTCGTCCCTCTTGGACTCTGCATCCTCGAGAGCTTCGATGCGCTCACCCTGCGATTTCTGTACGTCTTGCAGAGTATCCATACGCAAACGGATCGAATCCAAGAGCTGGTACTCCCCCTCGGAGAGAACCGCACCAGGGGGCCTGCTATTGCGTGGAGGGTGACCCATCAGCGATGCCGGGAGGATCTACGAGCTGACCTGAGTCAGGGTGCCTACGGCAATGGCAGGGCGCAAGATACGGGATGAGCGGGATGCGAGGGCGTGTTGGGTTGCGATGCGCGCGTCG
>JAGQIY010000341.1 GCA_020430865.1 Myxococcales bacterium | reverse complement strand
ACCCGCGGCGTGTACCGCACGGAAGCGGCACGTTGATCCTCACCGTGATCGAAGCCTTGAACGGCGCCTTTACGGACGTAACCGCAACCAGCGGAGCCGTCGCGGTCATCCTGGTAGACGAGATCCACTTCTTCGTCCCCAAGTCGGAGCTCGACTCGATGGGTGCCGACTTGACCAAGCTCAAGTACCGCGTGAGCGCGTTCGCCCACGACGGCGACTACGTCACCAACTGGAGCGGCGGTGTGTTCCCTCTTGACGGAGCCCGCGCTGACGGTGCCGTAGTCAGTCTTCGCCCCAGCCCCATCGCGGCACGCCTGCACTCGGATCCGGAACATGGTCAGCCTTCGAGTTGACTTGAGCGATCTTCGTCCCCCACTCGAAGTAGCTAACGATCGCCTTTCTGGCTTCGGTATCGCTCACGTCCCGATCGACCACGCGCGAGACGCACTCAACGAAGCGCTCGCGCTGCCCATCCGTGATCTCGAGTCCGGCGTGCCTTTGCAGCATCAGCGAGATGTCGCCTAGCGTCTCCGAGTAGAGCCGCGGTCCTCCAAACACCTCACACAGCCACATCGCGAGATGGGGCACGTGAGCCTCCGCGGCCTTGGCGAACATCGGTCCCAGGAGTGCGTCTCGTCGCATTTCCTCATGGATCCCCTTCGAGAGCCTAAAGAATGCGCCGGCGCCACCCAGCGCGTCGTACACCGAAGGTTTCGGCTCGAGGAGCGGCGCGTAGTGCTGCGTCTCCTCGATGTGGGCGATGAAGGGACGCACCGCGGCCAGGAACGTCGGGAACTCTGCGCTCTTGCGAAAGCCGCCTAGATGCTCTTCGACGGAGGTCCAGTGAATGCGCAACGTGAAGCGCGCCGGCTCCTCTTCGCAGCGAGCCAACTCGTAGTCGATACAGAACGGGCTGACGTCCAGCACCTTTGCAGCTCGTTGATACGCGGAAACGAACTCGTCCGTTTGGTCGTCGGGGATCCGATAGCGCACGTACTCGGTAATCATCGGCGGAAGCTAGTGCCCACTACCGACAACCGCAACGCACCAGATGGTGCGCAAGGTGCCGTGGGTTAGCTTTCCCAGTGCTCCTCCCCCCAATCGAAGAGGGCCTGCAACACGGGAGATAGGGAGCGACCACGATCGGTCATCACATAGGCGGATGCAGAGTCTTTTTCGATCAATCCAGCGAGCTCAAGCTCGTGAATGCGCTGGGTGAGCATCTTGTCGCTCAGCTTGGGCACCAGGTTGCGCAGGTCGCGGTAACGCTTTGGCCCCGTCTTCAAGTGAGCGAGCAATACCGTCTTCCACTTCCCGCCGAGTACGTTGAGCGCAAACTCGACAGGACACCCAAACTCTGAGGACATCACCCAGGGTACATAGTTACCACCCCCGCGACTGCCAGCCCGTCAATGAACACGCGATGATCTGCGTCACAGCTCACTGCCATCCCTCAGCGCCTTGCCTACCGCCGCGCTGCGCTCCTCCCCACGGAATCCAGAACCGAGGGTTTGGGGGGAGAGGAGCGTCAGGGCTGACGGATACGGTGGATCACGCTGGCCTCCCCAGCGCTGGGAGCAGGTTGATCGCGCACCACGAACACATCGAGCGAGCTCGGAGTGACCGACGTCTGGAACGTGCAGCTCGTGCGCGGCGCGACGAAGGGTGTGCGCACGTTGAGGCCAACCGCGTCGCCAGGTGCGCGGACATTCAGTAGCTGTCCGGTGACCTCGGTCATGCCGGTGAGGGGCAGGAGTCCGCTCTGCGTGAGGAACTGATCCATCTCACCCGTACCCGCGATCAGCGTGATCACGACGCCGCCACCCATGGTGAACGAGTCGAGCGATGCCTGGAGAGCAGCACCCGCCGTGGCGAGCTCGCCCGTTGGGGCTTGGCTCTGGTCGTAGACCACCAGCACCTGGACGCTTGCGACATTCAGCTGCGCCGGAATGAGCGTGTAGTCGCTGACAGTCGTGAGCGTCAGGGGACGCCCGGAGTTCGTCTGCGCGTCCGCCACGACTTGCACGACGTCATTCTTGTGCGGCTGGGTGGCGTATTGGTCCCAACCCAGCACGTTGACTCCGGCGAATCCGGGTGGCAACGTCACCGCGTTGGTGAACAGCAGCTGCTGCATCGAGTCCTTGGGGTGTATCCGTCCAGCAAGCTTTGAGAGCCATATTCTAGTATCCGCACGGCAACTAAAGGCTATCCGGTCCATTGGCCAAACCGGTGCCCGCTCGTAGCAGGTCCATTCACACCGGAATCTAGGGCCCCAACCCCGACCTCCAGACGCACGTCCGCCTCAGCACGATGACTCGTACCGGCTCGGCTCAAGCCGCTTCGAGATGCATCACCGGCAGATGTTCTCTACCCGCGAAGCGCTCGGCGCGCAGCTCGACCGAGGACACACGGCGCACACGCTCTGGATCCCCACGGATTGGCATGCGAGGTCGCGGCTCGAGCCTCACGACGTTGGGCAGTTCGTCCGCACGCCGCTCCTCGGGCGTGATGCCCTTCAACGCCTGGTGAGGCCGATGCAGTCGAAACCAAGCCGCGTAGCAGTCGAGTTCGGCTTGGACAGCCGGAAGTCGCAGCGGCATGAAGGCGCGCCTGCAGCACTCGGCCTTCATGCTGCGCCAGAAGCGCTCGACAATGGCGATGGACTTGTGACTGCCGACCGCGCCCCAGCGGGGCTTGATCCCGAGTCGCCTGCACCACGTCCGATAATCCTCGCGGAACTGCACTCCGCCGGCTCAGATCCGCGCTTCGAGCGCTTGCCAGTTCCTTGGGGATCTGTGATTCCGCCGCCAGCGCGGCTGCCTGAGCTTGCTGCCGCGTCAAACCGCCGGGGACGTCTGGAAGCCTCGCAGAGCGGTTTCCCGGCTCTGCCTCGCGGTCTTTGCACGCGAGCAGTGCTACAAGCAGCAGCCCCACGACGATGCGCGCCTCATTGGCTCGACGCTAGCAATGCGGGTCGTCGGGCGGTATCGGTCGTCGGGTAGTTTGACCGAAGTGCCTGAAGCCTCAGCAACTCGCTCGCGCTGGTGCTGGCTTCACGCAAGAGCTGGAGGCGGGTACGCCGACTTGCCCATTCGAGCAAGGTCGAGTCCACATCAGCGGCCGCGGCTACCAGCTCTGGATCCACTTCGAGGAGCCATGCCCGCACGTCCTCGCAACTAGCCGGGGCGGGAGCGTTGCGGGGCTTGGACGCCTTGATTGACGTAGCCTGACCCAAGTGGGGGGGGGAGAGGGAAGTGCCTTCGAGGGTGGCGAGAAAATCGCGGTGGTTTTCGTGTTAGGCTGCATGGTGTGAACGCCAAACTCCCCTGCAGATGCTGCCACAGCATGGGCTTTGCCGGGTTGGGTCGGTCACACGTGGCTCGTGTCGGCTACGTCGTGGCCGGCTCACTGGCCCTGCTTGGCTGTCGTGATGACATCGTGCTTCGCCTGTCTCTGGAGGGGAAGGCAGAGCAAGTCGTCGAGGGCTCGTTCCCTGGTCGCACTGGTGTCGACTACCAGTTTTGGGCTGACTACTCGTACGAACCTGACCTCGAGACGAAGCAGCCAAGGTTCTGCTACGACGTGGAGGTCGAGGTCGTGCAGGAGGGAGCAGTGGTCTCCACCACGCGCTGCTATTCGGTGCCCAACAAGGGCACGTGCATGAGCACGAGCGGCAACGGCGCGGGGGACTGTATGACCAATTGCTCGTTCAAGCTGGCCAAGGCCGCTCCGACGACGCTCCGCGCGAGGCTCACCAAGGGCGAGCCTTGCGACACTGCGTACGCCGGCCTCTCGGACCCCAATCGCGAAATACGCAGCTACAAGCTCCTGCTCGAAGAGGACGACTGAGTCTCGCGCCCCTCGGAGCACACGGCGCGCTGCACCCACCCTGGCAACTCGTCCAGCGTGCGCGTCTCGGGTCGCTGATTTGGCAGCCCGGCAGCGGCGATTCCATGAGTACCGACCCAGTCTAGCACCAGCGCAACTCGAGGTTCGTTCAGGTCGGGTCCTCTCCTCACGGATACGGTCCAAGGAGGCTTCTGACACCTCTTTCCTGCCCTTCCATCTTGGCAGGGGGTGAGGCCCGACGCCCAGCGCCTGCCTACGACCTTGGCTCGATTTCCCGAAGTGTGCTCGACTACCTCGACGAGATGGATCCGAGACGCGCCAGCCTCAGCCTGATGCTCACCGTGAGCCTGCTAGCGGTCTCCAAGGATGCGTCGGCTCAGGTTTCGATCGATACGGATCGGGGGACTCCCTACTACTTGAGCCATAGCTTGGTTTCAGCGGCGCTCCTGGGCAGCTACATCGCGTTCGCGCGACCTCGCTTTCTCAGCAGGGGCTCGCGCTGGTCCGCGTTCGGTCGCTTCGACTCCTCAGTGGAGCTGTACTTCAACGACGGCGCCGCGCGCTTGAGCGATACGCTTGCAGCCTCTACCGCCTTCTTCATGCCAGCAGCGACACACTGGGGGCTCGGTGTGGACACCGCGCTGGGGAACACTACGGTCGTCTACACCCAGGCGCTCGCTGCCAACCTGCTCCTGAACGGCGTCGTCAAGTATGCGGTGGGGCGCCCCCGTCCGTACATGTCGAGGTTGATCCGGACCGACCGGCGCGCCCAGCAGCTCGAGCAGGCTGACCCCAACGACGCGTATCTCTCGTTCTACTCGGGGCACTCCAGCACGGCCTTCGCGGGCGCTGCAGCATCCTCGATTCTGTTCTCATTGCGCTCGGATGACCCGCTGCAGACCCACGTCGTGTGGGGCGCGGAGTTCTTCGCGGCTGGGGCCACCGCGAGCCTGCGCGTCTCCGCTGGGCGCCACCATCGCTCGGACGTCATCGTGGGGGTCCTGGTTGGCACGGCACTCGGGTATGGTTTCCCTGCGGCACACAAGCTGGATCTCTCCCGGGTCAAGCCCACCGAGATGGGCGTCGGCACAGCGGCCGCTACCTTGGGCTTTGGCCTCGTCGAGCTCCTGCGGCCTTCCTCCGAGGCAATCGAGGCGCCCCCCGAGACTAGCTGGACGCTCTTCCCTGCACGAATCGGGGGTGCCCCCGGCCTGGTGACAGCCGGCGAGTTCTAGCTGCACAGATTTTTGCCCCGCGGATACGCACCAAACGAGCGTCCGCCTTTCCAGTCGACTTCAGCCGTATCATCGACGCCTTCGGCGGGCCTTCGGGCGAGCATCGGTTTCAACCCTATCACCGATAGGTGTTTCCAGAGCGGAACGCCTGGATTCAGCGTCACCGCTATCATCTACTTCGTTTCCGTATGGTACTAACGTGTCACTGACGGACATCATCAGTATCATCGAACGCACTCGAACGGGTGCGTCTCCCCCCAAATGCGTTCGACACCCTTGGGGGTGTTTTCCCTCGGAACCAATCGGGCGTATTCTGGTCTTGTACGGCACACGAGCGTTCCTGGCGGCGCATGAAGCGCCAGCCACTGGGGGCCACATCCCATACGGAAACTCGTCCGACGACAGTAGCCAATGTGGTTACGTATCGCAGGTGAACAGAGCTCGGCTCTGTCCGCCCGGATCACCGTTCGCTTGGAGCCACGATGCAACCGGTAAAGATGGCCAACACGACCGAGGAGGAGGAAGTCAGCGGCGCCGTGGAACAGGGCGCGACGAGTGACGAAGGGACCCATGGAGATGGCCCCGGCGAAGCGCAGAGCGGCTCCATCGAAGTGCATCGCGGGTCCGTCGAGACGCGAGCCGCTTCAGAGGCGGAGTGGATGCAGCGCGACAGCGGGTTCCCTTTTAGGAGTGACACCATCAGTCGATACCGGCTGATCATGCGGCTCGGACGCGGGGGGATGGCGCGAGTTTATCTGGCCTGCACGCGCACTGGATTGTCCAAGCTCGTGGTCCTCAAGGTCCTCGAACCTCACCTGACGAAAGACGAATCAGCTCGAGTTGCCTTTCACAAGGAGGCCACTCTGTCCGCGTTGATGTCGCACCCCAACGTCGTCCAGGTGCACGAGGTGTTCGAGGCCGAAGGTACCCCGGTGATGGTCATGGAGTACCTCGAGGGATGGTCTCTGAGCGAGGTGCTCAAGGTGACCCGCTGCGGGCTCCCGCTGCGCATGAACCTGATGATCCTCGGACAGGTTCTGAATGCGTTGCACTACGTGCACGAGATGACGGATCTCGAGGGCAAGCCCCTGGGGGCCGTGCACCGAGACGTTTCACCAAACAACATCATGATCTTGCCGAGCGGCTTCGCGAAGGTGCTCGACTTCGGCATCGCGAAGGCGACCATCGAAGGATCCGCCGCCACCGAAACCGGCATCATCAAGGGCAAGCTTCGCTACATGGCGCCCGAGCAACTGCTGGGCGCACCGCTGGACCGGCGAGTCGATGTCTTCGCGGCCGGTGTGATCCTCTGGGAAATGCTGGCGCAGCAGCGCATGTGGTCGAAGGTGCCGGATTCTCAGGTCGTCGGTGCACTGGCCCACGGGGTCGTTCCCGAGCTACCGCACGATATCGAGGTGCCTGCGCCGCTGCGCGACGCAGTGAAGCGCGCCACGGCGAAGAGTCCGAAGGACCGCTTCGAGACGGCGCAGGAGTTCGCCCAGGTGTTGTCCTGGACCGCCGCAGAGCTCGGCCCTCCCCCCTCCTCCTCGGAAGTCAAAGCTCATCTTGGCGAGGAGCTGGACTCGGTCATCCGAGAGCGCAGGGAGCTCATCAAGCAGGCGATGAAGGATTCGAGCTCGACGGGTCCCGTGAGCCTGGACGATCTGCCGTTCGTGGAGGCTGCGTCCCAATCGAGCTCTTCCAAGCTGAGTCTGCCGGGACACGACCGTTCGGTCACCGCGCCGTCGGGTGGGCTGTCCGCCAGCTCGTCTGGCGAGCTGATGTACAGCCCTCCCAGCTCGAGACGCTGGCGACTCGCGGCGCTGGGCCTTGGAGTCCTGTTGATCGGGGGACTGGTCGCTTTCACGCAACTGCGAGAACCGACCGCTGCCGACGCGCAGAGCAGGGCGGCAGCGAGCGTGCCGCAGAGCATTCGAGTGGCCGCGCTACCCGAGGATGCCACGATCTTCGTCAACGACGTTCAGCAAGCGACCAACCCGGCAGAGATCGTCCCCCCCTCGGGCAGCTGGCGCCTGAAGGTCGTATCCTCGGGGTATCAGCCATTCGAGCGCGAGTACACCCGCCTCCCCGGTTCCCCCATCAGCGTCCACCTCGAGCGCTTGGCGGCAAAGGAAGCCGCACCGAGCGCGAGTGCCACCACCGAGGCGGCAACTCCACCGCAGAAGGCGATCAACGCGCCACGTGCTTGGCGGCAGAGGGCCGCACCGAGCCCTCCCCCCAAACAGCAAGCGGCCAAGCAGCCCGCGCCGGAGCAGCCAACTCCCAACTGCTCGCCGCCCTACTACTACGACGCAGAGGGCACGAAGATCTTCCGCAAAGAGTGTTTCTAGCGTGCATCGCACGTCATCACCCCGGAGCCGAGCTTGCGCAAATACACACTCATTTCCATTCTATCCCTCGCCGTCTTCTGGACCCAAGCGGCGCGCGCGGACATGGCCTCGTGCACTGGCCAACACGCACAAGGGCAGCGCTCGCTTCGCCAGGGCAAGCCCCTGGCCGCGAAGAACGAGTTCGCCAAGTGTGCATCAGACTCCGAGTGCGCCGCAGAGATCCGAAACGAGTGCATCGAGCTCCTGGAGCAGGCGCGATCGGCAACGCCAAGCATCGTCTTCAGCGCCACGGACGCGGAAGGTAACGACGCTCCAGCCACTGAAATCGTGGACCGCAAGGGCAGCGTAGTGGCTCGCGCCAATGGGCGAGCCACGGATTTCGAGCCGGGTCCCCACAAGCTCACCTTCAAATTTCCTGACGGAACTAGCGAAGAGCGCGAGGTCACGATCAGGCAGGGTGAGAAGAATCGCGTGGTCAACGTCGCGCTGCCCAGAAATGACGTCGAGGGAGCGACGGACGCTCGAGCGCCGAGGCAGACCGCAGCCGTCGCGCCTGAGCCCAGGCCCATTCCCGCACTGTTCTGGGTGACGACGGCCCTGACGGTGGTGGGCGGAGGCACCTATGCGGCTTTCGCTCTGATGGGCAACCAGAAGCAGGACCAGCTAGATGCCTGCGCACCATCGTGTGGAGACGCCGAGCTGGGCACCTACGACGACATGAAGCGCGACTATCTGGTCGCGGACATCGGTCTGGGCGTCGGCGCAGCTTCGGCGATCGTCGCCGTTTCGACGCTGATCGCTTGGAGCGTGGGGAGTGACTCCGCACCACGTGAGTCAGGGAGCCGGGTCGGCGGTGTCGTCACCCCGAACGGCGGTCAGATCGCGCTGACTGGGCGCTTCTAGGACGCAGCACCGTGAAACGATCAACCAAGAGTGGTCAGTGGTACAGCGGGTCCCCCGTCGGTCTATTGCCACACGGCAATCCATCGAGCACCGGTCCGCTTTCGGTGTCAGTGTGGCTCGCTACGGCCGCACTGATCGCCGCGTGTTCTTCCTCGGAGTCAGGCAGCAGCGGGAGCTCCGCCGGGAGCGCGGGCGTGGTGGGCGCCGGGGCAACCGGAGGCTGCACCACGGGCGGGCTCGGGGGACAGGCCGCCGGTGGTGCGAGCGACCCCGGTGGCACCTCTCAGGGCGGAAACGCAGCCGTGGGCGGCACGAGCAGCGCGGGCTCGAGCGCAGGGGGGAACAGTCCCGCTGGCGGCGCAGGTGGCGCTGGCGGCACGGGAGGCTCGACTGCAGGCACCGGGGGCGCCGCGGGCGCTGCAGGCGCTGGCGGCGGCTCAGTTGGCCTCGAGTCTCAGCAGGTTCTGAACAGCGTTCGTCGGGTGAACGACTACTGGATCCTGAACCACATCGGCAACGCCGGGACGAATCACTGGGACCGCGCGACCTACTTCAGCGCCAACATGATGGCGTATTCCCAGATGGGAATAGAAGACTATCGCACGTACACCGAAGGCTGGGCTGCCTCCCATGCCTGGGGTCTGAATGGTGGCGACACGACGCGCTTCGCCGACAACCACACAGCCGGGCAGGCGTACATCGCTCTGTATCGACTGGATCCCAAGAGCGAGAAGCTCGCATCGATCACCAACAGCATCTCGGCCATGGTCGCGAGCAGCCAGCGAGACGACTGGTACTGGATCGACGCGCTGCACATGGCCATGCCGGTGTTTGCGGCGCTCGGGCAGATCAACGGCGAGCCGCAAGCGTACTCGGACGCGATGTACGAGCTCTTCGTGGACACCCGCGACCGACGTGGCCTGTTCAACGAGACCGATGGACTCTGGTACCGCGACAGTGGCTACAAGCCCCCCGCTACGACCGAACCTGGAGGAGCCGACATCTACTGGTCTCGCGGCAACGGCTGGGTCATGGCAGCGATGGCGAAGACCCTCACCGAGCTCCCGGCGAGCGATGCCCACCGCAGCGAGTACGTCTCGGTTCTGAGGTCGATGGCCAGCGCGCTGGTCGAGGTTCAGCGCCCGGACGGCTTCTACAACTCGAGCCTGCATGATCCGCTCGACCACGGCGGTCCCGAGTCCAGCGGAACTGGCTTCTTCACCTACGCAATGGCCTGGGGCGTGAACAACGGGCTACTGGATCGAGCAACCTACGAGCCGGCGATCGTGGCGGGGTGGAACGCCCTCGCAAACACGGCAGTCCATCCGGATGGGCGCCTGGGCTATTGCCAGCGCATCGGCGCCGCACCCGCCGATACGAGCTACGACGAGACCACCGACTACTGCGTTGGCGCGTTCATCATGGCCGGGCTCGAAGTGGCGAAGTTGGTGCCTCGGAGCGTGGCCGAGGAGATCGTGCTGCCGGCGACCCTGGACTCCACGACTGCCGAACAAACTGGCAACGAGGCGCTCAACGCCACCGACGGCAGCATCCTCACCCGCTGGTCGGCAGAGTACGGTCCTCAAACCACACCGCCGAGCACCTCACAGAGCATCGTGCTCGATCTCGGGAGCGATGTTCGAGTGGACGCGATCGAGGTCCTCGCGCTTCAGAACCGAGCCTATCAGTACACGGTGGAAGGAGCCACTCAGGCTGGTTCCTATCGCCAGCTCGCTAACCGCTCGTCCAACGCAGTTGGAGGGACCATGAGGGACACCATCGGCGAGTCAGTTCGCTACGTGCGACTGACGTTCACCGGTGCCGCAGATTACACCGGCGCTTGGATCAGCATCTCGGAGATCCGCCTGATTCAAGCGACGAACTAGAGTTCTTGAAATGTGCAGTCCACAGGCGAGCACTTGGGATTGGGGGTAAGTCGTGATTGGCATACCAAAGATGACGAATAACGGATGGCGATTCCGACGAGTCTCAGGGTAGTTGTCGCCTAGTTCGATATCCGCGTTCGTCAGAGCCGCGTCAAGCGGCTTGAGCCGTCAAGGTGGTTGTCGTTGCTGAAGGGTTGAGGGTCACTGGGCCAGCGGGCTGGCAGCTGCGGATGTGTCGAGCCCAGCGCTCAGGGTGGCGTTTGCGCGCCGCTTCGTACGTTCGCTGCCGGCGCTCCAGGAGCCGTTGTTCGTCGCCGTTGTGCCTCGCGGCAGGCGTGATCCAGTTCAGGGCGCTGTGGCGGTGCTCGTTGTTGTACCAGCGCACGAACGCATCGACCCAGCTTTGCGCTGCCTCACGGCAAGCGAATGGGCCCCTGGGGTAGCCTACGCGAGCTTTCATCGTGCCGAAGAGCGACTCAACGAAGGGATTGTCGTCGCTGGTTCGAGGACGACTGTACGAGGTCAGCACGCCAAGCCGCTCCAATGTAGCCTTCAAGATCGCGCCTTTCATCGGTCCGCCGTTGTCGGAGTGCAGGACAACCTGGTCGGGGGCCAGTCCCTCAGTGCGTTGCACCGCGGAAAAGAACTCAGCGGCCAGTTCGTCGCTCTCCTGGTCGTAGACCTTCGCCGCGACGATGCGACGGCTGAAGATGTCGGTGACGAGATAGAGGTAGTAGAACATGCCGCTGATTGGCGACTTCAGGTACGTGATATCCCAGCAGTAGACCTGGTTCGGTGCGTCGGCAACGAGCTCATCGGGCTTCTTGTGGCGACGAGGGCGGGTGTTCTCGCGATGGTGTTGAAGCTTGTACGCGCGCAGCAAGCGATACGCGGTCGCCTCGCTCGCGATGTACTCGCCCCGCTCCGCCAGGGCTGGAATGACCTGCCGAGGCGACAGGTCGCGGAACTCGGGAGAGGTGAGCGCCGCCAGTAGCCGCTTCTCCTCGGCTCCGCTCAGCTTGTTCTTCGGCACGGTGTTGGGGCCGTGGCGCCCGTCCTCGCCGCCGCCAACTCGTCGCCAGCGCTGCAAGGTGCGAACGCTCAAGCCGACCACCTTGGCGCAGCGCCTCAGCCTCGCTCCTTTCGCTTGCGCCTCTTCAACGGCAGCGAGGAGGGCGTGTCGCTCATCGGCCTCGTGTCGGCGCCCTTTTCCGCCCACAAGGCCTGCACTTTTCCCTGGAGCACGAGGAGCGCCGCGGTCTCGGCGAGTGCCTTCTCCTTGCGCTGGAGTTCCTTCTCGAGCCGCTTCAACTCTTTCCTCGCGGCAGCATCCGGCTTGCTCTGTGAGCCGAATACCGCTGCAGCCCGGTCTGCCAGCGTCGCGCGCCACTGACGAAGGTACTCCTCCTTCAGCCCTTCGCGCCGCAGCCAAGCTCCGAGGTCCGCGTCGTCCAGCGCCGCAGCCTCCATCACCGCCTTCAGTTTCTCGCGCGGCGACCAGTCCTCCGGCCTCCGTTCGACTCGCTCTGCCTGTTCTTCTTCGTCAGCGCTCACGCGAGCTACGATAGCTGCCTCGCGCTTCCACCGCGAGAGCGTCGGCTGAGAGACGCCAACCTCCTGCGAAAGCGCGTAGGCAGAAGGCCCGCCGCGCCGCAACATTCGCTCCACCATGCGAGCCTTGAACCGCTCGCTGTACTGAATCGTCATCGGTCATGTCCTGACCGCCCCCACCGGTTGCACCAGCACTCAGCCGATCAGCTGAGGGTGACAACTTCCCTGAGACTGGGGGAGATGTGGAGTTCGTGGGCGTCCATCATCCTTCAGTCACTGCCTGCACTCCTTGCCGAGTACGGCGTCGCTCACATCTATGCTCCGATGGGGCTACGCACTCGGCGGGGATACGTCCCGCATCCCAACTTGGCGGACGTAGTGAAGGCGGCGCTCAATGGCTGTGGCCTCACCATCTTCAGGGACGTTCTGGTCATACCTGATGGGGCCGTCGCCCAGCCCTTCGTAGGCCGCGCGCGGTGCTCTTGGAGGCTTCTCTCTGTGCGTCATGAGGAGTCAGGCGATGAGTAGGCCTCTACGAAGTTGGGCAAGGGAGTCGTCTGAACCCCATCGCCCGGCAGACGCAATGCGGCTCCTGTTGGATCCCGAACGTCATCTTCACGCTGCGGACTTAGCCGGGCACCCCGCCTATCACCACGCAGACGCTCGGAGCCGGGGATGGGGTGGCGAGCGAGTCGTAGATGTCTGGCGACGAACGACTCGGGCCTCCCGCGCTGCGACGCTGGCCGAGCTAGTTGCCCTGGACCCTAAGGAGTTCACTGCGAGAGTTCCACCGCTGTTGATGAAAGCGATCAACAAGCCCGGCGTCTCTGTTCCTT
>JAGQIY010000340.1 GCA_020430865.1 Myxococcales bacterium | reverse complement strand
GATGCCACCGAAGAAGAACAGGCGGTCCGGATAGGTCTGACGGGCCGGGATCAGGTGGTGGTTGTAGCCCCATGCGAAGCTCGTCGCGAAGGCCAACCCCTTGTCGTTCAGGGGAATGTAGCCCGCCAGGCGGTTGGAGAAGCGCAGAAAATCGGCGATCTTCTCCTGCGTGTTTCCCAACGGAAACGCCCTGGCGTGTTCCACGGCGCCGCTCACCAGCGTGCCGCGCGTGGCCCCGAAGGGGATGTGCCGACGATCCCAGGTGACGCCGACCCGCTGAGCGACCACCAGGCTCTCTCCCTCTGGGATGGGGTTGGTCCGCAGAAAGGCCACGAACGCGTCGCGCGCTGCGGCGTCGAAACCCAGGATCTCCGCATCGTTGAGCTCCACGGACTGGCCAAGCTGCGCCGAGAACTGGCGGTTCGGACGGTAGATCAGGGTCACCACGCCGGCCCGCTTGGTGATCAAGAACTCTCGCGCCAAGTCGTTGACCTCGATGCCGTCGATGCCCAGGCGGAACAGCGGACCAAGACCGATCTCTGGAAACTCGAGAGAGACCGTGTTGCGACGCTCGAGGCGTTTTCCGAGCGGTAATTGATCAATCTTCTCCCGCACCTGGTCGTCGAAGATCAGCGTGCTCGGGAGCAGACTCAGCTGTGAGCGTAGAGTGAGCTGAATCGCGCGCCCCCCCAGGTTGCGGTGACCGTACTCGAAGGTGATACGAAAGCCCTCACCGGTGCCAAAGCCTGGCCGCACCTCGAGATACTGGGGCAGGCGTTCCTGCACCGTGATCACCACGCGCTTGCGCTTCGCTGGAACGTAAGGGTCCTCCAGCGAGACGTTGATGCTGGAGAAGACGCCGAGCGTCGCCAGCCGCTCTTCGGTCTGCCTGACCTTGCTGCGCCTGTAGGGCTGATCCTTCTCCAGCGCGACACGACCGAGGATCAGCGACTCCTGGGTGTGGCGCGCGCCCCGTACCGTGATGCCGCTGACGATCACGCGCTCGCCTTCGCTGATCACGAAGCGCACTCGGGCGCGCGTGCGGTCCGGGCTGAGGTCGAGGATCGTCTCCGCCTCGGCGTAGGCGAAGCCCTCCTCGGCGTAGGCGTCGAGCACCCGGCGCTTGGCCTTGTCGAGCTCCACCTGACTCACGTAGCCACCGAGCTCGACGTCAGCGATCTCCTCGAGCTGCTTCTCGACCAGCAGCCGATTGCCTTCGAAGGCCACGTCGTAGAGCACGCTGCGCGGCCCGAGCTTGATCGGGATGTGAAGCACCACGTCAGCCTCGCACTCGATGCCGCGAGCGGGATCCGGGACGCAGGAGAAGCCGTGCTCGGGTTCTGGTTCGTCGAGGGGCAGGCCGCGTTCGTCGTACACGCACTGGGTCGGCACCTTCGGTCTCGGCCCGACGGGTCTGCACCGTCCTGGCGGCGACCCCCGCGCGCACTGCCTCCGCAGCAGCACCGCAGGGCCGACGGTTACCGCAAGGTAACCCTCGGAGCGGTAGAGATCGCGCACGTGCTTGATGGCGCGCTCATACACGTCTGGCTGATAGGTCTGGTAGGGCGTCAGTTCCATCGGCGCGACTCTTGAGCCAGTCGTCGCCTTCGGACCGAGGGTCTCGTCGACGCGCGCGGGATCCACGCTGCCGAAGAGACCACCACCAGGCAGCTCTTCGCTCAGGAACGAGTCGATCTCCGCGCCCACGTCGTCGGCGTCGCGCTCACCCGTCAGGCACGGGAACTCCCGGCTGA
The DNA here is from genome assembly GCA_020430865.1 of Myxococcales bacterium. The sequence goes on along the minus strand of JAGQIY010000340.1, from coordinate 7,115 downwards.
CCACCTTCACGCGTCGCCCCTCGTGGATCCTGAAGACCAGGTCGTGGATGCGGTCCTCGGCCTCACCCCGCTCGGTGAGCTTGACGCGCACGTCGAGGAAGCCACGATCCACGTAGTACTCCTTGACGCTGCGCTCCAGCGTCGCGAGGGAGCGGTCCTCGGTCTCCTCCAGGTCGAGCGCCTCGGTGAGCTGGTCCGCGTCGAAGTGACGGTTGCCCTCGAAGCGCAGGCGGAACAACGGGCCAGCCTTCACCGAGACCAACAGCCGCATGTGCAGCCCGCTCTCCTGCAAGCGATGACTCACCTCGGCGCGGTGCCAGCCGTGCTGACGCAGCTGCTTCTGCAGCGCCGCGTCCGCCTCGTGGAGCAGCTCCTGGTCCGCACGGTCTCCAGGTTCCACCTGGTAGTCCTCCAGCTCCTTCATGAGCTTGGGTGAGGAGCCATCGACGAGGAACTTGCGGGCGATGACCGACGTCGCGCCCCCTTGCTCGATCTCGACTCGCACGACGACCTGCATGCGCTCATCCGTGTCAACCGCGTCGACCTTCACCGCCGCCAGTCCGAAACCACGCCGCGCATAGAAAGACTTGATCCGCGAGGCAATGCGTGGAAGATCCGGAGCGGTTATTTCACCGCCGACCTCCAAGCGAGCGGCGCCGAGCATCTCCTCCTCGTCCAGGGCACCACCAGCCACACGAATCGCGGTGACGATGCGCCTCGGCAGCGCTCGCAGTCGCAGCACCACACCGCCGCCTTCGACGTAGGCTTCGATCTTCACGCTGGCGAAGCGCCCAGTGTCACTCAGCTCTCGCGCCGCGCGACGACCGAGCGCGGCGCTGAAGGGCTCGCCTGCGCGGGTGTTGCGCAGCGTCGGCTCCTCGTCCCAGCGCCCGCCCTCGGTGACGACCTCGATGCGGAGCACCGGCTTCCCGTCGAGGGCGGCGGTGACCACGGGCGGGCGCAACTTGGGTACGGCTTCGACGACGCTGTCGTCGTCGTCCTGGGCCAGAGCAGCGGGGCAGCCAAGCGTTTGCCACACGCACCACAGAGCGCAGCCAAGCAGCGCCGCGTGCCTCACCCCCAGCCCCCACACGAGGAGCGACCACAGCGCGCTCGACGAACGTGGAGGCGGCGCATCGCTCTCTTGCGAAGACGCGCGGGGCGAGGGCATGGCGCCTTGTATAGCCAAAGAGCGCTGATGGTGGGTGCGGAGAGCGGAGAAGCGAGGCGATTTGCCGACTTTTGTGCGCTCGAGGCGATGCTGAGTAGACTCCCGCGATGGCGCGTCCCTCGTCCTCACCGCCGGCTTCGCAGGCCAAGAGCAAAGGCAAAGCGAAGCAAGGGAAAGCAAGCGAATCAGGCTCGATGGCGCGAGGACGCTGGGCACGACTCGGCCGCGGCCTCTGGCGCTGGAGCCTGCGCGGCCTGGTGGTGTCCCCGATCGTGGTGCTGTTGCTGTGGATCGCCGTCCACGTCTTCCCCGGCCTCGGCCCCCTGCTCGCGGACACGCTGCGCGCGATCATCGGCAAGGAAGCGGTGACCGCGCTCGAGAACGAGGCCTACGCCGTCTAGGATCGCGTGAACCAGTGGTGGTACGGAAACGAACCACCGAAGGCCTACTGGGAGGTCCCCGCTGCGGCAGACAGCAGCGCACCAGAGGCGCCCAGCGCCGAGGTCGACGCAGGCCCACCGCCGCTGCCCCCGTTCCGACCCGCGGACGTCGGCCCGGTACACAAGTCCTGGTCGGCGCCCGGTGACGGGCAGTGGGTACCGATCAAGGACGCACAGCATCCCGAGGCTCCCACGGTGATGTTCAAGACCCTGCTGCACTCCGACCGCAACCGCTCGTGGGCAGAGGTCTTCGTGGTCGCCGTCGATCTGCGCCGCGTCGATCTGCACGCGGTCGCCGGCTATCAAGAGCCCAAGAGCTTCGAGGTCGCGGGCAGCAAGTACAAGCGCAAGGCCAAGATCCCCACGGAAGATTTGCCGCACCTGCTGGGAGCCTTCAACGGCGGCTTCAAGACCGAGCACGGCTACTACGGCATGAAGATCGACGACGTCACCCTGGTCAAGCCGCGGAAGAAGGCCTGCACCGTCGCGAAGTTCAAGGACGGCGACCTTCGCATTGCCACATGGGAAAATGTGTCGAGCCTGGAGGACCGCATGCTCTGGTTCCGCCAAGCACCCGGTTGCATGTACGAGGACGGCAAGCGCCACCCAGGTCTGATGGATCCCGACGCTCGATCCTGGGGCGCGACGCTGGACGGGGAGACGGTGATCCGTCGCAGCGCGATCGGACTCGACGAGAAGCGCGAGGTGCTCTACGTCGCGATCACCAAGGACACCACCGCGCGCGCCCTCGCCGACGGCATGCACCACGCCGGGGCTTTCACCGTCGCGCAGCTGGACGTGAACTGGAGCTACCCCAAGTTCTTGCTCTACGAACCCGAGGATGGTGGCGCGACGCTGCGAGCGGTGCCCCTCGCCAAGGGCTTCGAGCACAAGGACGACGAGTACGTCGGTTCACGATCGATGCGCGACTTCTTCTATCTGACCCGGAAGCCTGACGGCGACGGCTGACAGCCCGGCGACGCGCGATGGACGCGGCTTGACGCTGGACCGCGCCGGTGTTCGGTACGCGCCATGGACGCGAACGCACAGAAGCGCGAAGCCGCCGAGGCGGCACTCGAGCTACTCCCGGAATCCGGCGTGCTGGGGCTCGGCACTGGCTCCACCGCCAAGCTGTTCATCGACGGTGTGGGGCGCCTGGTCAGCCAGGGTCGCAAGTTCCAGGGCGTGCCGACCAGCGACGCGAGCCATCGGCAGGCGCGTGAACTCGGGATCCCGCTCCTCGATCCCGACGGGCCCTGGGAGATCGACGTGTGCGTCGACGGTGCGGATGAGGTGAGCGACGCGCTGGATCTGATCAAGGGTGGCGGCGGCGCGCACTTGCGCGAGAAGATCGTGAACCACGCCGCGAAGACCAACGTGATCATCGTCGACGAGAGCAAGCTCTCGACGCGACTCGGCGAACGCTGGGCGGTGCCGCTCGAAATCCTGGGCTTCGCTCACCGCGCCATCGCCAGGAGCCTGGAGGCGTTCGGCGAACCAGTGCAGCGGCTGCGAGACGGGGCGCCGTGGCGCACCGACAGCGGCAACTACATCTATGATCTGAGAGTCGGCCCGATCGCGGACCCCGCCGGGCTCGAGCGTCGGCTGGCGCTGGTTCCCGGTGTCGTCGAGAGCGGCCTCTTCGTCGGCCGCACCGATACGCTGCTGATCGCCAGCGCACAAGGTGTGCGCCGAGTGGACAGGTCAGCGAAGTGATGGACTTCTGAAGCGAGCACCCGACCGGCGCGGGTCGGCCCGCAGCTTGCAACCCGCCGCTTACTCACCTCGGGCCCGCCCGAGGGCGACTCGAGAGGCAGGAGGCATTCATGACTTCACGCAGCAGACGGGCAGCTGACTCAGGGACACTCAAGGCTCGCGAACCCTCGGAACGCTCCCCCGCGGCTCGCGCCCTGGGTATTTTTGGCTACACTCAGCGCGTGAACGGGCGTCGACTTTTGGGGGTGTGGGCCGTGCTCGGCTCGCTGGCAGTTTCTGGCTCCGCTCTGGCTCAGGGCACGGCGGATGCGTCCAAGGCGGAGGCCGCGCGCGCCGCGGCTCAAGCCGCGCGTGCTGCCGCGACCGCAGCGGATCAGGCCGCGGACGACAGCCTGGAGAAGCCCGAGGGCGCGGAGTCGAAGATCGACCGTGCGCGAGACGGCGTCGTGATGATCGAGCGGCGCGGCAAGGTGCTTGGCCTGGGCACCGTGCTCGCCAACGACGGGCGTATCCTCACGGCACTGAGCAACGTTGGTCATGGCAACCAGCTCGACGCTCGCTTCGCCGACGGTTCGGTGATGCCGATCAAGATGGGGCACTCGGACCGCGCTTGGGACCTGGCGCTGCTGGTACCCCAGAGCGGGCGCTGGAAGAAGGGCCTCAAGCCCGGCGGAACAGACGCCAGCCGCGCGGGCGCGTCGCTCCGCACCTTCACCCCCGTCGCCAACAAGGATCTCGCGCCATCACGGCTAATCGTGAAGGGGCTGCGCACCATGCAGGGCGCTGACAGCGAGCTGCTGCGTGATGCCATCGACCTGGCGAGCCGCTTCAAGAACAGCGACGTGGGCTCACCCATCGTCGACGACAGAGGTCGTGTCGTGGGTATGGTGGGCCGCGCCTGCGCGCCGGTCCCCGGCCAGGACTGCCAGACGGTGCCCTTCGGCGTTCCGGTCACCGCCATCAAGGCATTTCTCCGCACGGTACCGGCCAACGCGGTGCCGCCTGCGCCCTGGCTCGGCATCCAGGGCGTCGCTGCGGACGTGGGCCCGGTGCGGGGCGTTCGGGTACTGAAGATCCACCCGCGCAGCGCGGCGGCGGCGGCTGGGCTCCACGGCGGCCGTGACGAGTCGACGAGCGACGTGATCGTCGCCGTCGATGGCTCACCGGTGATGACCCCGGAGGCGCTCGCCAACGCCATCAACCAGCGCGCGGTCGGAGACAGCATCCAGCTGCTCTTGTTCGGCGGAGGAAAGTTCCGTCAGGTCTCCCTCGGCCTGACCGCCGCCCCCAACGCGAAGAAGGGCGTGGCCCAGAAAGCCTCGCGCTCCAAGCGCTCGCTGCACAAGCGGCCGGCGCGTACACGCTAGGCGGAGCAGCGTCCAGTTCAAACGGCAGGGCCCGGCTGGAACGCTCCATAGCGCCAAGCTCGGAAAACCACCCACGCCCGTCAGGCCGAAGTCGCCCGTCAGGCCGAAGTCGCCCGTCAGGCCGAAGTGACAGGCTCCTGGCGGGCGCTTTTGCGTCGTGTGAGCCGATGTCGGCCCGAGATGGAAGCGCCATCGAGGCGAGTCGAATGGACTTCATGGGTCTCCACTCGAGCAACATTCGCTAGTCTTCCGAGCAACGCCGCGAGGCGTGATTGACACTTCACGCGCATCGGACAACGATCGCCTTTCCTGTGGCACCAGGTTCGCCGCAGGAAAGGCAGCTCACAAGAGGACCGTGTCACAGCCCCTACGTATCGAGGTTGCCGGCGAGACAGACGTCGGACGCAAGCGCGCCCACAACGAGGACAACTTCGCGATCTTCGCGCAGTACGGCCTCTACATCGTCGCCGATGGGATGGGAGGTCACGCTTCAGGCGAGGTCGCCTCCAAGATGGCGGTGGACACGATGGCCGAGTTCTTCGCCTCCACGGCGGACGATCCCGAGCGCACGTGGCCATACAAGATGGATCGCACCAAGGGCTACGAAGAGAACCGGCTGATCACGGGAATCAAGCTCTCGAACCTGCGCATCTACGAGGCATCCCATCGCAATGCCAAGCAGCGCGGCATGGGCACCACCCTGGCGTCTTTGTTCGCGGTGGAAGACGGTGTCTACGTGGCCCACGTCGGTGACAGTCGCTGCTACCGCATTCGCGACGGCAAGCTGGAGCAGCTCACCGAAGATCACTCGCTGCTCAACGACTACAAGAAGATGAAGCAGCTGACGGAGGAAGAAATCGCGAACTTCCCCCACAAGAACGTGATCGTGCGCGCCCTGGGCATGAAAGACACCGTCAAGGTGGACACGCGCTTCGAGCGACCGCTGGCGGGAGACACGATGCTGCTCTGCAGTGACGGTCTGTGTGGTCCGGTCACCGACGAACAGATCCTGGAGATCGTCCTCGCGTCTCCAGATCTTCCCACGGCGACCCATCGCCTGATCGAGGCCGCAAACGACGGCGGGGGCCCCGACAACATCACCTGCGTGCTTGCCCGCTGGATCCCCTGAGGCCCAGCTCTCGCAGCTTCACCTCGAGTTTCCATGCGGGAACGCTAGCTATGAGCCGGGTTTGGGGGTGAGGGGAGCACCTTGACCGGCGCGGGCTCCATGTCGACCTTCACGGCCTCACCAGAGAGCGGGCCGAGCACGGCGTAGACCACGAGCAACACCACCAGCATCAGGGCGCTCGTGACCAGGTAGGTCGCGATGGGCGCCTCCTGGGAGGTGCTCCAGCCGTCGCGGTAGAACTTGCCACCGCTGCGCTCGCGGAGCTTCTTCTGCACGCCGGCCAGGACGTCTGGTGCGTCTTCATCCCGCTTCTCGCTCAGCGCGCCTCGAATCAGCGAGCGCAGCTCGTTCTCTTCGTCTTCGCTGAGCTCGGGCAGCGAGAGCCCCTCGGCTTCCAGCTCCTGCATGGCGTCGGCTAGCTCCTGCTCCACGGCCTCGTCCTTGGGCTGCTCCGAGTCGCTCATCGGATCTTCTCCCCCATGCGCGCCTCGACCTTGGCCTTGAGCATGGCGCGAGCGCGATGGATACGGCTCTTCACGGTGCCCGCGGGCAACCCCGTGATCTCCGCGATCTCCTCGTAGGTCAGGTCCTCCACGTCCCTGAGCACCAGTACCTCGCGGAACTCAGTCTCGATCTCTTCGATGCACAGCTTGACGATGACTTCCATCTGGAAGCCTTCGACCATGTGGTCCGGTCGCGCGACGTCGCCGAACGTCACGCCCTTCGCGTTGCTCAACGGTGCGCGCTCTGCGATGGGCTCGAGTTCAGCCTGACGATCGCTGTGCCGACGCGCCAGGTACTTGACCCGGTTCTTGCACAGGTTCACCGCGATGCGATAAATCCAAGTGCTCAGCTTGGAGTCACCGCGGAACTGCCCGATCGCCTTGAAGACCTGGACGAAGACCTCTTGGGTCATGTCGTCGGCTTCGTCTCGGCGACCGAGCATGCGAAACACCAACGCGAAGACGCGGTTCTTGTAGAGCTCAACGAGCTCGTTGAACGCTCGCTCGTCATGCGCTCGCAGGCGCTCGATGAACTTGCGCTCGCTGGCTTCGTCCGATTCGGGCACGCTCCACCAAGCCTCGAGTAAACCGTATAGCGGAACTTGGTCGGCGTCGGGCACACTCGGTGCGTCCCCGGTGATCGGTGGGGATTTGGTGCGCGCGTCGCCGGCCACTCGCAGCGGACAGCAGTCTGGCCCGTGGGGTTCCCATGGACGGCATGCCAGGGGAAAACCTTGGCACAAAAGCGGGTCACCTCGGAACTCGAGGAGCAGCGAGCTGTCCTGCCTT